>CADCWK010000062.1 GCA_902806375.1 uncultured Thermomicrobiales bacterium | reverse complement strand
CTGGGTCGCGACCGCCATCGGCAGGTAGATGAAGCCGGCCGCGAAGGTACAGGCGGTCAGGATCCGGCGGTGGCCGATCCGGTCGCCGAGCCGGCCGAAGTAGATCGAGGCGATCGCGCTGGTCAGCCCCTGCGCCCCCAGGATCAGCCCGGCCATCTCGGCGTCGCTGATCCCGGTCGACCCGAGCTCCGCGACGTACAGCGGCAGGATCGGCTGGATCGCCATCGACGTCCCGCGGATCACCAGCATCGCGACGATCATGATCCCGACGACCGGGATCGCCAGGATCGCCAGCTGCGCCCGCCAGCCGCCCCCGGTCGGTCGCCCGGACGCGTTGAGCGCCCGCCGGACCGGCTGGAAGCGCTCCTCGACGAGGAAGACGACGATCAGCAGCCCGATCACCATGAAGCCGCTGGCGGCGAAGAACGTCCACCGGTAGCCGACCCGCTCGGCCAGGAGGCCGCCGAACAGCGGCCCGAGCGAGGCGCCGGTGAAGACCGACGTCTGGATCAGCCCGAGACCGAACCCGACCCGGTCCCGCGGGACCGTCGCCGCGACCAGCGCCGCGCAGGCCGTGACCGTGCCGGTGAACGCGCCCTCGATCAGGCGGAGCCCGAACAGCTGCCACGGCGCCGTCGCCAGCCCCATCAGCCCGATCGTCGCGGCCGCGAACAGCATCGCCCGCAGGACCATCGGCTTGCGCCCGACGCGGTCGGAGATTGCCCCCCAGATCGGCGCCGAGACCGTCATGCAGACCGCCCCGGCGGCGGTGATCGCCGTCGCCCACCAGAGCTGGTCGTCGACGTCCGTCAGGCCGAGGTCGCCGAGGAAGAACGGCAGGAACGGGATCCGCATCGAGAAGGCGACGAGAGCCAGGATCTGGGCGATCCACAGTGCGTAGAGCGTCCGGCGCCAGTTCATCGGCGGACGCGGGCCCTTGGCGCCAGTCCGGCCACTACCGGGGACATCGTCGTCGGGCCGAGCCGCGACCTGGGCGACGCGGGCGGACAGATGGATGCCGGGTGACCGTTCGCTGGCCGGCCCATCGTCGCCGGCCGGTCGGTCGTCATCGCTGGGCTGGACGGGGGGGTCGGATTCCGCATCAGGCATAGGCCGAGCAGTGTAGCGCGTTCACCACGGGCAGGGAGACCGGGTGAATCCGGACGGTCCGGGCAGCCCCCGTCTCCGGTTGCTACGATGCCGTCAGTCCGAAGCACCGCCCGGACGACGCCATGGGCGCGACCGGGCCGACCAGGCAGGAGGCAGCCGCCATGACGATGCCCGAGCAGACACCCGGCGCGCCATCCCCGATGGGCACCGTCCGCCGCGTGGTGATCGACCATGTCGACCTGCTCGTCAGCGACCTGGAGGCCAGTCGCCTGTTCTACGCCCGCGCCCTGGCCCCACTCGGCTTCCACGAACTGGACCGGGGCGAGACCTTCTCCGCCTACGGGGTCGAAGGGGCCGCGGACTTCGCGATCAACCTGATCGCCCCCGGTGACCAGCCGACCACTTCGGCGCACGTCGCCTTCGTCGCGGACTCCCGTGCCGCGGTCGACGCCTTCTTCCACGCCGCGATCACCGCCGGCGCCCGGGAGAAGCAGGGACCCGCCGAGCACCCGGAGTACCACGAGGGCTACTACGGGGCCTTCGTCTACGACCTCGACGGCAACAACATCGAAGCCGTCGTCCACGGGCGACGTGCCTGACGCCGCCCGATCACCGGGGGACGACGGCCGGTCAGCGTGACGGGGTTCGGCGGCCGCGGCGCCCGGAGACACGGCTCACCGGCACCGTTGCCGTAGCGGTGGCCATCGACCTCCCGACGGTGCCGCCCGGGATTACGGGGACGGACCGCCGGAGGCGAATGCTCCCGGGGGTCGCTCCTCCTCGTTTACCTCGAACGCTATCGCCCGTCGTTCCGGTTGAATGGCCAGATACTGCGCCACCACGGCCGGTTGCCCGTCGCCGGGTTCGGCCACTGCTGCCCACCCCCTGAGCGGCGGCGCGCCCGGAACGCGCCGACCAGCATGTAGATGAAGGCGCCGACCAGGAACACGCTCAGGACCGTCAGGATCCAGGTCGGTCCCGTATAGGTCAGCCGGTTGCCCGTGACGATCGCGTAGCCGCCGATGAACGCCACGAACGCACACAGGCCCAGGAGGATGATGCCGACGAGATTGTCACGGTCCAAGAGGCGGTCTCCTCGATGCCGTGTCGCTGATCGGCTCCCGGGGAGACGGGGGATCGGTGCGGCGCCGGCTGCCGGTCATTCGCTGTGGACAGTGTGGCATGGCGCCGCCGTCCGCGTCCCCCTGGGCCGCGACCCGGGGTCCTGCCGCTGTCTGGTCCGTGCCGGACACCGGTCGCCAGGACCGGTCGACCCGTGGTCCGGTCGTCGCGACGGCCAGGGGTGAGGCTGGAGCCATCGACATCGACATCGGCACCGGGTGGGAACCCGTCGGAAAGGGTGGAATAGGCCAGAATGAACCGGAGTATGACGGATGGGTCATGGTCGGCCCTCGTCAGGTCTTCTATGCTGCCTGAATCCGGATCGGATGGCATCCCCAGTCACTGGAGCGACCATGGCCCCGAGATCTCCGCGCGGCGGCAGGATCAGGCCGTCCGCTCCCCCATCCACCAGCATGACCGCGCGGCGGCGGGCCGGTAGCCGTACCCGCCCGGGTCGGCTCGTCCCGCTCGAAGCCGATGCCCGTCGGATCCTCGAACGCGTCACCGACGCGTTCTTCGCACTCGATCAGGACTGGTGCTTTACCTACGTCAACCCTGAGGCGGAGCGGCTGCTGCTCCGGTCCGCCAAGGATCTGCTCGGCCGCGACATCTGGGAAACCTTCCCGGAGATCGCCGGGACCTCGCTGGGCGACGCCTACCAGCGGGCGATGCGGGACGGTGCCACGGTCGCGATGGAGATCTTCTACCCCCCGTTGGGCGGGTGGTTCGACATCCAGGTCTACCCCGCCACCAACGGGCTGACGGTCTATTTCCGGAACATCGACGCGCAGCGCACCGCCGCCTCCCTGCTCGCGCAGAGCGAAACCCGCTACCGTCACATCGTCGAGCAGGTGCCCGCCATCATCTACACCGAGGAGATGACCGCTGAGTCCACCATCTCCTACATCAGTCCCTTCGTCGAGGAACTCCTGGGGGACCCGCCCGCCGCCTTCATCGCTGACCGTTCGCTCTGGACACGCCGGATCCATCCGGATGACCGCCGCAGGGTCCAGGAGATCGACGAACACGCGACCGCGACCGGAACCAACTACACCGCCGAGTACCGGATGGTCGCGCGGGACGGCCAGGTCGTCTGGGTCCATGACGCCGCGACGCCGGTTCCCGGGGCCGACGGCCGGCTCGTGAACTGGCAGGGGGTCGTCCGCGACATCACCGCCCGGAAGGCCGTCGAGGACGACCTCCGTCGCCTCGCCCACCGCGACACCCTGACCGGCCTCTCCAACCGGACGTTCCTCGACGAGCGGCTCGGCGAGTTGCTCGTCAGCGAGCCGCCCGGGACCGTGGCCGTCCTGTTCATCGACCTCGACCGGTTCAAGTTCGTCAACGATGCCTGGGGCCACACGGCTGGCGATACCGTCCTCGCCACGCTGGCGCAGGGGCTGTCGGCTGAACTCGGTGCGGCCGGGACGCTGTCCCGCTTCGGCGGCGACGAGTTCGTCGCGGTGATCCCACGGACCTCCCCCGTCGCCGCGAACCGGATCGCCGGGCGCCTGCTCACCACCCTGCGCCGCAGCGTCCCGATCGCGGGTCGTGAGGTCGTGGTCGGGGGCAGTATCGGCATCACGATCAACCAGCCCGGCCAGGGCGTGACCGACCTGACCCGCGAGGCCAGCCTCGCGGCGCGAGCCGCCAAGGGCACCGGCCGGGACCGGATCGTCCACTACGCGCCCCACCTCGACCGGGCCGGTGAGGAGTTCCTCCTGATCGCGGACCTGCGCCAGGCCATCGAGCACCACCAACTGGCGCTGGAGTACCAGCCCATCATCGACGTCGCGACCGGCGCCATCGTGACCGTCGAGGCGCTGCTCCGCTGGGACCATCCGCACCGTGGCCGGGTGTCCCCGACCAGGTTCATCCCGCTGGCCGAGGAGACGGGACTGATCCTCCCGCTCGGTGACTGGGTCGTCGACGTCGCCTGCCGTCAGCTCCAGCGCTGGGATCAGGATCCGGGCCTGGTCGCGCCACCTCAGATCAACGTCAATGTCGCCGCCCGGCAGCTCACCGACCCGGCCTTCCTCGATCGGGTCCTGGCGACGCTGGATCACCTCGGTCTGGCGCCCTCCCGGCTCCGGCTCGAGATCAGCGAACGGACCGATCCCGCCGCCCTGGCGACCCTGGCGCCGACGCTGGAGACCTTTCACGCCCACGGCATCTCCCTGTCCCTCGACGACTTCGGGGCCGGGACCAGCTCGCTCGCCCATCTCCGGGTCATGCGGGCCGCCGACCTCAAGCTCGACCATGGATTCATCCAGCGGCTGTCCGGGGACGGACCCGACCGGACGATCGTGGCCGGGATCACGTCGCTGGCCCACGCCCTCGGCATGGTCGTCACCGCCGAGGGCATCGAGTCCGTCGAGCAACTCGATGCCGTCCGTGCCGCCGGCTGCGATCGTGTCCAGGGCTGGTTGCTGGCCGCCGCGATGCCTGCCAGCGACATGACCGCGTGGCTGACGGAGATGACCCCGTCCTCGCTCGCCGACCAGCCCGGCGGGCCGGGTCGGGTAGCGGACGAGACCGCCGACCGGGATGGAGCCCCCGCCCGCCCGCTGCGAGCGGTTCCCGCCGTCGTCCGGTCCGTCGTGCCGGGAGCCCGGACTCCGGTGTCCCCGGACGGACCAGTCGTGCCCGATGTCGTCCGGGCCCCCGTCGCCCATGGGCATGACGCCGACGCCAGCGGGCCGATCTCCTGACACCCCATCACGATCGCTGCCCGACCAGCGTGACGCCGGTGTCCGCAAACGGGGATACTGGTCGGGACAGTGTTCGCGGTGTCACCGGTCGTCGCGCGGGACGCCCATCCCCCTGACTCCTACCGGCCAGGGTTCCACGCGTGACGACCGTCGCTCATGGTCCTCGTCCAAGGAAGGTACGACATGTTCCTGCGCTGGGGACGCCTGATCGCGGCCCATAGCCGGCTGGTCCTCATCCTCTCGGTCATCAGCCTGGTCGCCTCGGTCGCGGCCCTCCTCCTTATCCGGCCGGAGCTCCAGCAGAACGCGCTCGTCAGCGACGACGCCGAGTCGATGCAGGTCGCGACCGCCCTGGCCGACCGCTTCGGCCGCGGTGAGAACACGATCATCTTCCTGGTCGATGCGGAGGGGCCCGTCTCCGACCCGGCCACCGAACGCCGGATCGCCGCCGCCTTCGCCCCACTCACCCCCGACAACGGGGTGATCCGCGTCATCAGCGTGCTCAACACCGGGGACCCGGACTTCGTCAGCCTGGACGGCCGCAGCACCTACGCGCTCGCCCTGGTCGACGCCGATGGCGTCCGGAACTCCGCCGACCTCGTGACCGCCGTCGAGGACAGTGCCGCCGCCCAGGGGCTCGTCGCGACCGCGACCGGCGCGACGGTCGTCAACGACGACGTCACCGTCGCCGTCGAGGAGGGCCTGATCCGGGCGGAGATCATCGCGATCCCGCTGACGATCATCTTCCTCGTGCTGATCTTCGGCGGGCTGGTCGCGGCCGGTCTACCGCTCGTCACGGGCGCGGTCGGGATCGTCGCCACCCTCGCCATCACCTTCGCGATCAGCTTCGTCACCCCGCAGTCGGTCTTCTCACTCAACCTCGTCACCATGCTGGGGCTGGGTCTGGGCGTGGACTACTCGCTGTTCATGGTCTCGCGCTTCCGCGAGGAGATCGCCCGGCGCCCGGTCGCGGAGGCCGTCGCGGTGACGGTCGCGACGGTCGGCAAGGCGGTCTTCTTCTCCGCCATCACGGTGATGTTCGGGCTGTCCGCGACGTTCTTCTTCCCGATGCCGACGATCGCCCAGATGGGCCAGGCGGGGATCCTCGTCGTCGGGATGGCGCTGGTCTACGGGCTCACGTTCCTGCCGGCGCTGCTCGCGGTCCTCGGGCCCCGGGTCAACCGGTACGGGGTCCGCCTCCCGGACCTCGGCCCGCGGGCCGGTTTCTGGCACACCCTGGCGGGCAGGGTCATGCGCCGCCCGGTCGCCTTCCTCGTGCCGATCATGGTCTTCCTGCTGGTCCTCTCGATTCCCCTGCTCGCCCTGAACCTCACCCCCGGCACGATCAACATCGTCGGCTCGGACAGTCCGTCCCGCGTGGCTTCCGACCGGTTGCAGAACGAGTTCACCGGCAATGGGGGCAACACGATCCCCGTCATCCTGACCGCCAGCGACGGCGACGCCCTGTCGGCCAGCAGCGTCGCCGCCGGGACGGCCTTCGCGGAACGTATCGCGGCGCTGCCCGGCGTGACCGGCGTCGATGGGCTGACGACCGGGGCGCTGGTCGAGGCGATCCCCTACGACTGGTCGGGGTACGGCGGTGACCCGTCGGAGCTGCCCTTCCTGCTGCGGCAGGCGCTGCCCGCACTGGTCGATGGCGACGCGACCCTGCTCCAGGTCGCCTTCGACGCCAGCCCGACCGACGCCCAGACCATCGTCGAGGACATCCGGCGGCTGGACGTCGGCGGCGTGTCGCCGATGGTCGGCGGCGACGCGGCCTTCAATGTCGACGTTCGCAGCGGGATCATCGACGCGCTGCCGGTGGCGCTGCTGTTCGTCTTCGCCGGGTCCTACCTGATCCTGCTGCTCAGCTTCGGGTCGCTGCTGCTGCCGGTCAAGGCGATCTTCATGACGCTGCTCTCGATCACGTCCTCGCTCGGGATCGTGGTCGTCGTGTTCCAGCAGGGCCTCGGGCAGGACCTGCTCGGCTTCACTGCCGATGGCCAGCTGATCGCGACGACGCCGATCCTGATGTTCTGCGTGCTCTGGGGACTGAGCATGGACTACGAGGTGCTGTTGCTGTCGCGAGTCCAGGAGGAGTACGTCAAGTCCGGTCGCAACCGGGAGTCCGTCGCGCTCGGGATCGAGAACACCGGCGGGGTGATCACGGGAGCGGCGGCGATCATGATCGTGGTCTTCGGCGGCTTCGTGATCGCCGAGGTGACGGTCATCAAGAGCCTCGGCTTCGGGCTGGCGGTCGCCGTGCTGATCGACGCGACGATCGTCCGCTGCCTGCTCGTTCCGGCGACGATGCGGTTGCTGGGGCGGTGGAACTGGTGGGCGCCGGTGTCCGTCCAGCGGGCCGTCGACCGGCTCGGCTTCGGCCCGGAGGGCCTGCCCGCCCCGCCGCCCTCGGCGCCGCCAGCGGCCACTCCGGCTGACTGAGCCCGGTCCACGTGGCGACTGCCGTCCGCTAGTCGTTCGGCTGGGTATTTGGCACCCAGACGTTGTCGATCGTCGCGAACAGGTGGTCGATGTCGAACGGCTTCAGCACCGTCGCGACGTTCATGGCCGTCAGGTGGGTAGACAGCTCCGCCACCTTCTGGGCCGCCCCCGTGCAGATGATCACGGGGATGGCCCGGGCACTCCGGTCCATCTTCATCATCTGGAGCAACTGCCAGCCGAGTGCTTCCTGGGCGACCATCAGGTCCAGGATGACGAGGTCGGGCTGGACATCGATGACGTGCGTCAGGAGGCGGCTGAGTTCCAGGGAGAAGATGTCGGTGGTGACCTGATAGCCCTCCCCACCCAGCAGGTCGACGAACAGGTTGAGGATGTCCGGGACATCGTTGATGACGAAGATGTGCCGCCTGTCGGCGGACGCGTCAGACACGGTCGGGGTCCTTCCCTGGCATGGGCGTCCAGCGCGCCCCGACGGGTCGCGTCGTGCGCTGGCGAAGAATGATCCCGCAGCGTACCAGTTTCCTCCCCGGTCTGAGGCATCCGCCGTGGGACCGGCCCGTCTCCCGGTGTCACTCGCCGCCTCTGGCATGGCCCCCGTGTCGTCCTGGTCGCGGCCCACGCCGCCGGCAGCCAGGATGCTCCTGGCGTCCGCCGATCTGGCGTCGGGACGCATCTGGCACCCGGCGTGGGGATCGCGCCGGGCTCAGCACCGTTTCCCGGCGTGCCCTCGGCACCGTGGTCGCCAGGGACGACCGCCAGAGGCGACGCTCCCTCGACGAGCGAACGGCCGGGCCATCACCATGGCCCGGCCGTTCGCTCGTCCTGGGTAACGTGGGGCCGCGTCGCGCTGGTGGCTAGCGGGCGGCCGCCTTCTCCGCCTTCTCCTGCTCGCGCATCGCCTGCTTGGCTTCCTTGCCGGTCATCTTGGTGAAGTCGACGATCCTCTTCGCCATCGCCTGCTCCTCGTCGAGGTTCTGCTTGAGCAGATCGGCGACCTCGCGCTCGCCAAGGTCCCGCGCGATCTGGACCAGGCCGGTGTACGAGGCGATCTCGTAGTGCTCCGTCTTGGCGGCGCCGAGCAGGTTCCCCATCTCGAGGACCTCCGGCGACGGCTGCTCCTCGTGCAGCGCCTCGTGCTCCTGGCGCAGCCCCTCGGCGGCGTGGCAGGTCGTGTCCTCCGGCTTCTCACCCAGCAGTTTGAAAGCTTCCTGGAGCCGCTTGATCTGTTCCTTGCTCTCCGCGCCGTGCTCCTTGAAGGCCGCCTTGATCTCGTCGTGCTGGGTCTCGCTGGTCAGTTCGCCGAGGGTCTTGGCGATGATGTGCTCGGCGCTCAGCATGTCCGACAGCTCGTGGAGGAAGAGTTCGCGTGGGGTGTCCATAGGTGTACTCCCTTGGGGGCCGATGTCGCCCGGTATCGTCGGATCTGCTCACGGGGCAGACGGCTCGCGTCAGCGCACGGGCTGCTGGCTGGGTGTACGGACGCACCGACCGTGCCAATGCTGAACCCTCCGGATCATCTCCGGATCGGCTGTTCCGGCGTGCCCCGGGACGTCGTGTCCGTCGTGGTGCCCCCCATGGGCGCGGACCGGGCGACTCGCGCGCATCTGCCCATCACCGGCCGTCGGTGTCCGGGCTGCTCCGACAGGGACGGAGCCCCTGCGATCCAACGGCGCACCGGCGATGGCGCATGGTTCGGCATCGGCCGGCGATCCACGTAGAATCAGCCGGTGGAGCGTGCTGACCGGTGCGCCCGCGATGCCATGGGCGCCGAGCGAGTTGAGGGACCGTCACGATGTCAGCCGGCGACCAGACCGACCCGACAGGACGCGATACGCCGGGGGGCGACAGCCGGGCCGGGACTCCGGTCCCTGGAAGCGCCGAGCGGCCGTCGGCGCCGGACCGGGCCGATGACCGGACGGCCCGGGCGGGTCGCCGGCGCCCGCGGCAGGGCCAGCCCATGGCCACCGGTCGGAGTGCGCGCGCGTCGGGTCTGGCGTCGCGACCACGTCAGTCGGACCGGACTCCACCCACGGCCTCCCCGATGCCCGCAGGCACAACCGGGCCCGGCGGGGAGCCGGATAGCGTGGATGAGATCGGCGAGGCGGCCGGGTC
>CADCWK010000061.1 GCA_902806375.1 uncultured Thermomicrobiales bacterium | reverse complement strand
CCGACCCAGTTCAACGACCTCGGCGTCGACGTCGCGATCGAGACCTCCGGCAACACCTACGCGCTCAACCAGGCGATCCGGGCGACCCGGTTCGGCGGGACGGTCGTCCTGGTCTCGTTCTATGGCCGCGAGGCGCTCGGCGTCCACCTCGGCGACGAGTTCCACGTCAACCGGCTCCAGATGATCTCGGTCCGCGCCGAGAGCCTGCCCATGCGCGACGCTCCGGGCTGGGACCTGGAGCGGATGGTCCTCACGAGCCTGGACTGGCTGGCGTCGGGGCGGCTCCGCACGGACGGGATCGTCACGCCCGTCGTCTCGTTCGAGGACAGTGCCGAGGCCTACCGCGAGATCGACGAGCACCCCGAGCGGTCGATCAAGCTCGGTATCCGGTTCCCCTGACCCACGTGCCGCGTCGGCGAGCGCAGTCGCGCCGGCCGAACGGACCAGTCCTCGTTGGTCACTCCCGGGCCGGTCCGATCCCGGTCAGGCGCTGGCCCACAGCGCCCGGACGTGAGCGACCGTCGCCGCCAGCGCCTCGTCGAACGTGCCCCCGTCCGGTACGACGATCCGGCACTCGATACCGACCCAGCCGTCGTAGCCGATGTCCTTCAGCGCCCGGAAGCCCGGCGTGAAGTCCAAGTGGCCGTTGCCCGGCTGCTGCCGGTTGCTGTCGGCGACGTGGACGTAGGCGACGAGTTCACCGCCGGCCCGGATGCTGGCCGCGAGGTCGACCTCCTCGATCCCCATGTGGAAGAAGTCCGCCATCGTCGCGATTCCCGGTCCGGCCGCGCGGGCGAAATCGACGCCCTGTTCGACGCGATTGACCAGGTACGCCTCGTACCGGTTGAGCGGCTCCAGGAACAGCGGCACCCCCGCGGCCAGCGCGACCGGCGCCAGCCGGGCCAGTTGCGCCCCCAGCAGCCCGGCCTCGAGGTCGTGGGCCGACCGGAGGGGCGAGAGGTCCGGCAGGGCGGGACCACGACCGAACTGCGGCACCTCCAGCACCCCGGCCGCGCCCAGCTCCGCCGCCAGCGCGAGGCGCCGGGATGACAGGTCGAACGAACGTTCCCGCACGGCCGGATCCGGATCGAGCAGCTTCATCCCGCCGGCGATGTTGGCCGCCCGGATGGATGACCCGGCGAACGCCGCCCGGACCTCATCGTCCGTCATCGCCAGGGACCCGGCGGACAGCTCGACCCCCTCGATCCCGATCCGTTCGAGGTAGGCGAGCCGGTCCACCAGCGTGTTCCCCGGCGTCATGTCTTCCCGGAGCGCGATCTTCATGGGACGTCCCTCGGTTCCGGCGACCCGGTCGGTCGATAGCTCCCGACACTATTGCAAACGCCTATATCGACAGGCAAGATGAACGGGCCCGCCAGGCGTCGATGCCAGGACGGGGTGAACCGGCGCACCAGACGAACCGGTCATACGATCGCCCCCGCTCCGGGAGGACCACGCGGTCTCATCTCCGGAGAATGGGACAGCCAAGGAGCAGTTCCCGTGAAGCACCCGCAGCGCCGCAGGTCCCTGGTCGGCACGATATCGGCCGTCCTGTTGTTGATGGTCATCTCCGTCTTCCCGGTCGCTACCTCGGCCCAGGAACCGGTCGAACTCCTGATCTGGGACCAGTTCACCGGCCCCGAGAACGAGGTCGTCAACGACATCTACCAGCAGTTCACTGACCGGACCGACATCGAGATCGTCCGGGAATCGTTCGATACCGACCAGATGCGCCAGACCGTTAACACCGCCCTGTCCTCTGGGACCGGGCCGGACATCATCTTCTACGACGCGGGACCGGGCTACGCCGGCGTCCTGGCCGAGGCCGGGCTGCTGCTGCCGCTCGACGAGATGGCCACCCAGTACGGCTGGCGGGACCGGATCATCCCCAGCGCGATCCAGGGGGCGACCATCGACGACCAGCTCTACGGCATGCCTCTCCAGATCGACCTGATCGGGGCGTACTACAACCAGACCATCTTCGCCGAGGAGGGCTACACCCCGCCGACGACGGTCGAGGAACTGCTCGCCTTCTGCACGCAGGCCAGCGAAGCCGGCTACATCCCGATGGCCTTCGGTAACAATCCCGGCTGGCAGGGCTTCCACCAGTTCTCGATGCTCGCCAACGACATGCTCGGTCCCGATGCGCTGGGCCAGCTCCTGCTCGAGAACGAGGGCACCTGGGACTCACCGGAGATCGTCTCCGCCATCAAGACCTTCTTCGTCGACCTGCAGGAGGCCGGCTGCTTCAATCCCGACCCCAACGCCCTGACCTACGATGACGCCAACTCGCTCTTCTACACCGGCGAGGCGCTCATGACGCCGACCGGTTCCTGGCTGGTCGGCGACATCGCGGAGAACATGCCCGACTACGAGGTCGGCATGATCCCGTTCCCGACACCCACCGGCGCCCAGGGCCAGTACTGGCCGTCCGGGATCGGGTCGGCGTTCTTCATCTCGGCCAGCAGCCCGAACCCGACCGAGGCCGGGCAGTTCGTGGACTACCTGTTCTCGCCCGAGGTCGCCCAGCGCTGGGTCGGCGAGGCCAACTTCACCCTGCCGATGGAGGTCGACACGTCGACCCTCCAGATCAGCCCGCTCGCCCAGTCGGTCCTGGACGTGCTGGCGTCGGCGTCGGCGGGCGAGATCCAGCTCGGCTACAACGTCGACGTCCTCGCCCCGGCCGCCTTCAACGATACGCTCCAGAACGGGCTCCAGGCCGTCCTGCTCGGTGACATGACCCCGGAACAACTGGCGTCCGAGCTCCAGTCGACGTGGGAACAGACTCAGTTATAGGAGTTACCCCTCGCACCGATGACGGGCAGCTGGCGGGACACTCGCGGGCTGCCCGTCGCATCCCCGAAGGTGGATCCCGATGGCGCAGCTGGTGACGCAGCCGCGGAGCGGCGCGCGATACGGGGTGGGACGGCACTGGTCCCGGTACCGGGCTGGATACCTGTTCCTCGCGCCGTCCGTCATCCTCTACGCGATGTTCATGATCTACCCGTTCTTCCAGTCGATCTACCTCAGCTTCACCGACTGGAACGGCGTCGGCGAGATCGGCGACTTCGTCGGTCTGCAGAACTACCGTGAGATGATCCGCGACGACCTGCTCTGGCAGTCGCTGGGGCACAACGCGATCTGGGTCGTCCTCGGGACGATCGGTCCCCTGATCCTCGGGCTGGCCCTCGCCATGCTGCTCTGGCGGCAGCCCAAAGGCTTCACCCTGTTCCGGACGGTCTACTTCCTGCCCCAGGTCCTCTCGCCCGTCATCATCGCGATCGTCTGGGGCTGGGTCTACAACCCGGTCTTCGGGCTCCTCAACGAGGGGCTGGACGCGATCGGGCTCGAGACGATCTCGCGCGGCTGGCTGGGCGATTCCAGCACGGCGCTCTACGCCGTGCTCGTCGCCGCGATCTGGGCAGAGACCGGTTTCGTCTTCGTGGTCTTCCTGGCCGGGTTGCAGAGCGTGAGCCGGGATCTCCTGGAAGCCGCCACGCTCGACGGTGCCAACGCCTGGCAACGCCTCAAGGACGTGACGATCCCGCAGCTCTCGAACGTCATCACGGTCATCACGGCGTTGCTCCTGATCGGCGGGTTCAGCGTCTTCGACATCATCTTCGTGATGACCGGCGGCGGACCGAACCACTCGACGGAGGTCATCGCGACCTACACCTACACCGAGGCGTTCGTCCAGAACCGGGCGGGATACTCGGCCACCCTGTCGCTGATCCTGACGGTGATCTCGCTGGTGGCGTCGGTCGTCTTCATCCGTTTCCGCGAGCGAGGAGCCCAGTAGGCGATGGCGACACCGGCAGCGGCCCAGGAACGACCGTCGTACGGGACCGGTGGTCGCCGTTCGCGGTTCCGTCCCGGCTGGAGCCTGATGCAGTACGGCCTCCTGACCTTCTTCCTGCTGGTCTTCCTGGTCCCGTTCATCTGGATCTGGTCGTCGGCGTTCAAGGAGTCACGGGAGATCGCCCGCGACCCGTTCGGGTTACCGGCGACCCTGCGCTGGGACAACCTGCAGGAAGCCTGGACGACGGGCCAGTTCGACCGGTACATGGGGAATACGGTCATCTACTGCGCCGCCATCGTGACCGGGGTCGTCGTGCTGTCCTGCATGGCGGGTTACGCGCTGGCGCTGCTGCCCCTGCCCGCCCGCGGGCCGATCCTGGTGGTCTTCCTGCTCGGCCTGATGGTCCCGTTCCAGTCCGTCATGATCCCGATCTACTACTTCCTGCAGGACCTCAATCTGCTCGGGACGTACTGGGCGTTCATCATCCCGGGCATCGCCCTGCGGCTGTCGTTCGGCATCTTCCTGATGCGCGGTTTCTTCCGGGGGCTACCGCCCGAACTGGCCGACGCGGCCCGACTCGACGGTGCCAACGAGTGGCAGACGTTCCGGCAGGTGATGCTGCCGCTATCGGTCCCCGGGATCGCGACCCTGGTCGTCCTCCAGTTCATCAACACCTGGAACGCGTTCCTGATGCCGCTCGTCTTCGTCCAGCGCGACGAGTTGCGACCGGTCGCCCTCGGGACACTGTTCTTCTTCGGGCGTTTCACCGCCGACCGGGGCCTGATCGCAGCGGGCGTCACGATCTCGATGCTGCCGATGATCGTGATCTTCCTGCTGCTCCAGCGCCGGTTCATCGAGGGCATCACCGCCGGCGCCCTCAAGTCATAGCGGCTGGGACGCTGACCCACCGGGCTCGACCGCCCAGAGGAGCGTATCCCGCATCGTCGGCCCGAACGCGTCGGCCAGGGATTGCCCATTGGCTTCGTCAGTCCACCGGTTGAGCGCGAACGCGAAGCCAACCGGAAAGCCGGATCATCCCGTCGACCGTCCCGTCCGGTGGCGACGCCATCGCCATCACCGTCGCGGTGTGGTCGCTCAACCCTATCATCGCTACGACCAGGTCGCGGGCCGGTATCTCCGTCCCGTCCAGCACCGCCCCCACCCCGCACGGCGCTGTGAGGGAGCCGGACATCCGGCGCCAGCCGACAGGTCTGCTCCCAGCTCGCGTCACCTCGCTCGACCAGGCGGGCGAACGCCGCCAGCACCAAGACCTTGAAAACGCTGCTCATCTCCAGCGGCTGCCTGGATTGAGCGAGAGCAGCGGCGATGCATTCGCATCATCGGCCAGCGGCTCGACGAGGACACCAGTGTCCAGTCCGAGCGCCCGCCAGCTACCCACGAGTGCCCCGGTATTCGGCCTGTCAGGTTCTTAAAACAGCCGCCCTAGCTCGCGACGGGCTCCCGGAGCACTTCACGGATCACATGACGCCGGCGGTGCCGTGCGGGGGCACGCCGGGCTCGTCGCGCGGCCACGAACTCGGGCAACGTCTGATGTCCATCGAGGACTCCGCTGGCGAGTGCAACCAGCGCGGGGCCGGTGCCGATGACCTGATGCTGAGACTGGTCATGCGAGGTCCAGCTGAGCTCCAGGTCGTCGGCGTACTCCATCCCGAACGACTGTAAGAGGTCTGCGGCTGATCGGAGGGCGACGGCCGCGGTGCTGTACGTATCGATGATGTTCCGACCGCGCGTGTCCCACAGAGAGAAATATCCGGTCACTGACCCCCCTTTCACACTAAGTCGCTGGAATGATAGCAATTACGCTCGAGTGCAGTAGATCGGCGGGAAGCCAGAGCGTCCAATGGCCGGGGCTGGCGGTGGTCCGTCGCGCCTGTGCGTCCGAGAGAGTCGGCAGGTGAAGCTCTGCGACGTACTCACCCAGCCAGGCGCTCCGGCTCCTCTGGCGCCGGGCCGCTTCGACTGACTCAAACACTGACAGACCTGTCCAGAGGGGGACCTGTTGCGGAGTCAGTGGCCGCTTCGGCTCGTGCCCGAGCTCACCGTTGGAACGGAAATCGTCAAGAACTGGCTCCGCATCAAGGATGATGCGATAGAAGCGATCGGGAATGATGAACTGGCTGGTCACTCGACGCTCCTCGCCGCGCCCAATAACCGCATCCGCTCCGCCAGCAGCTCGGCGATGTGGACGACGCGCAGTGGCCGCCGTCCGGCGTCGGCGCCGCCACGGAGGTGCATGATGCAACCCTGGTTGTCCGTGACGATGACACGGGCGCCGGTCGACTCCGCATCGTCCAGCTTGCGGTTCATCAGCCGCTCGGCGACGTCCGGGTACTCGAAACTGAACGACCCACCGAAGCCGCAGCAGAGCGTACTCTCGGCCAGTTCGTCGATCCGCAGACCCATCACGTCGGCCAGCAGGCGGCGGGGCTCGGCCGCCAGTCCGAGCGCGTTCAGCCCCTGGCAGGAGTCGTGGTAGGTGACGCGACCGTCCGGGACGATCGACCCCGGCACCGGGACGGCGAGGCTGCCGGCCGGCAGTTCCGCCACCGTCGCCAGGAACGAGGTGAAGTCCGTCACGCGGGCGGCGAGCCGCTCGGCGCGGGGCAGCCAGACGGGGTCCTCCCGGAACAGGTGGACGTAGTCCTGCGCGATCATGGCCACACACGACGCGCTGCCCGAGACGATGTGGTCGGCGCGGGTCCGCTCCAGCGCCCGGATCGTCTGACGCGCCATCCGCCTGGCGTTCGGCTCGTCACCGGAGTTGTTCGCCGGCAGCCCGCAGCAGTTCAGCCCCACCGGCAGCACGACGCGGACCCCGAGGTGCCGGAGGACGTCGTTGACCGCCTGCCCCTGCTCCGGGTACATCCGGTCGGTGATGCAGCCGGGGAACAACGCGACCGTCCGCCCGGCGGCGCCGTTGGGGACGACCGGCCGCAGCGGCGGCTGGGTCTCACCGACCCGGATGCGGTCCCGCAGCGGCCGGCGGGCGACGGCCGGCAGGCTCCGCCAGCGCGTCTGCCGGTTGAGGACAGGCAGCTGCGTCCGGACGAAGGTGCCGCCCCGCGTCAGCGGCAGCTGCGCCTTCGCGCCGACCCGGCTGGCGAGGGCGAAGGCCGCCGGCCGGGATAACACACCGAAGGCGACCCTCTTGGCCGGGTGCAGCCCCTTCTTCCGGACCACCATCTTCCGGACGTCGAGGATCTGACGCGGCAGCGGGATGCCGACCGGGCAGACGGTCGCGCAGGCGTTGCAGCTGACGCAGAGGCTCTGCGGGCCAGCCACGGCGTCGAGCCCGTTGAGGAACGGCGTGACGACCAGCCCGATCGCGCCCGTGTAGATGTGGCCGAAGACGTGGCCGCCGACCTCGCGATAGGGCGGACAGACGTTGGAGCAGGCCCCGCACCGGATGCAGTTCAGCGCCTCGCGGAACTCCGGCAGGGCCGCCATCTGACGCCGTCCGTTATCGACGAGGACGATGTGCATCTCGTGACCGGGCGTCGGACCGGTGATGAAGGTCGTGTACGAGGTCAGGGTCTGGGCCGTCGCGCTCCGCCCCAGCAGTCGCAGCTGCATGACGGCGTCCTCGAAGGACGGGACGAGCTTCTCGATCCCCGCGATCACGACGTGGATCCGCGGGACCGACGAGGTCAGCCGCCCATTGCCCTCGTTGGTGCACATCATCACCGTGCCGGTCTCGGCGACCAGCGCGTTGGCACCGGTGATGCCCATCCCGGCGGTGAAGAAGACCTCGCGGATCTCGTCCCGGACCACGCGGACCTGCTCGGCGATGTCCTCTCGCGACACGTCACGCCCGAGGCGTTCCGTCAGCACGGCCCCGATCTGCTGACGGCCGAGGTGGATGGCGGGCATGACCAGGTGGCTGGGCCGTTGCCCCATGACCTGCACGATCCACTCACCGAGGTCGGTCTCGACCACGTCGATCCCATGCTCACGGAAATCGTGGTTGAGCTCGATCTCCTCGCTGACCATCGACTTCGACTTCGCGATCAGGTCGACGTCGTGCAGTTCGGCCAGCTCCCGGATGATCCGGTTGGCATCGGCGGCCGACGCGGCATGGTGCACCCGCGCTCCGGCTCGCTCGGCCGCTGCCTGGAACGTGGCGATGTGCGTCTCGAGGTCGGCGATCGTCGCCGTCTTGCTGGCACGGAGGCGGTCGCGCAGGTCGCCGAAGTCGATCGACTCGATGGCGTCGCCCCGGTTGCCGCGCCACGACTGCTGGAACGCGGTCAGGTTGCGGGCCAGCCGCTCGTCCCCCAGGGCCTCGTCGTAACGCTCCCGGAACGGTCGCTCCGGCCAGCCGTGCTCCGTCCCGTCGTGGTCGGGCGGGATGCCGTCGACATCGGGCTGCCGGCCGCGCAACACGTCGTGTGGGGATGGGGCGGTCATGGCGGTGATCTCCTGATACGGAACCCGGTTGACACCAGGTGAGCCCGGGGGCGGCGTGTCGCTGCGCTGTAGCTACCCGAGCCCCTCCCCGGGGACCGGCGAGGGAACATTACCCGGACCCAGTAAGACGCCCTACAGCAGGTGGTCGACGAACACGACGACGACCTTGCCTGGCCCCTGGACGCCGACGGTCAGGACGCGCTCGATGTCGGCCGTCCGGCTGGGGCCCGTCATCAGCGTCGCATAGCCACCACCGGGCTGGCTGGCGATGGCCCGGAGTCCCGCGACGGCGTCCTCGAGCCCGGCCCGCAACCCTCCGGTTGGCAGCACGACGACCAGCGTCCCGCTCAGCATCCCGACGGCGCGGTCGGGGAGGTCCGGCTCCGCCAGCAGCACCGAGCCGGTCTCGGCGTAGGCGGTGTGGGCCAGCGTGAGCGCCAGCGGGGCATCGCGGACCGCCGCCGGGTCCGTCGCCGTCTCGACGTCGAGCGACGCCTCGATCGACTGGATCAGACCCGGAGCCCGCCGTCGGACCTCTCCGGAAACGACAAGGCGGGTAACCCTGGCATCCGTCGCCGTGCCCTGGACCGTCGAGGCGGCGGCCGCCGAGTCCGGCACACGATCCACCCGAACGCCGAGTGCCGCCGCCCGCCGGCCGAACTCCTCTAACATCGTCTCCGTGTCGCTCACGCGTCTCCCCCGGCCGGACCATCCGGCAATGGCCGGACGCGGATGAGCGGCTGGCCGTACTCCACCGGGTCACCGTCCCCGGCGAGGAAGGCGACGATCTCAGCCGCCTCGTCAGCCAGCACGTCGTTGTCCGTGCCGAGGACGGTGATCGAACCGACGACGACGCCCGCCGCGACGCGGTCACCGATCCCGACGAACGGCGCCCCGCCCGGCCGCGCCGCCCGGTGGAAATGACCCAATAACGGAGCGGTGATGACCCGCTCGGTCGGCCAGTTCACGCTGGCCGTTGCCATAGCCATTGCCGTTGCCGTTGCCGTTGCCGTTGCCGTTGCCGTTGCCGGAGTGCCATCCCAGCCGGCGACCGTAGTTACGGGGGCTGCTCCCTCCGGGGACGAAGCGGCCGCGCCGGATGCCACCGGGCCGGGACCTGGACCCTGATGTGATCCCACCACGAGCCGCCCCGCCATGGCGAGGAGACCGGCCGCGGCAGCCACGATCGGTGCGGGCCGGGTCACCACTCGCGACAACTCCTGGTCGTGCGCTCCCTCCAGCCACCCGAGTCCCTCACGGTACCGCTGTCCTGCTGCCACCGCCTCGTCGAGCGGGACGGCCCGGAACCGGACCGACGTCCCGGGCCGGAGCTGGGCGCAGAGGT
>CADCWK010000060.1 GCA_902806375.1 uncultured Thermomicrobiales bacterium | reverse complement strand
GTACTGGATCCCGTGATCCCGGACCAGGTCGACGAACAGGACCGCCATCGCGGCGGTCGCGGCGGAGATCATCGCCGGGCGGCCACCGGCGATGGCCGTCACCACGGCGATCGAGAACGATGCATAGAGGCCGACCTTTGGGTCGACCCCGGCGATCACGGAGAACGAGATCGCCTCCGGGATCAGCGCCAGGGCGACGACGAGGCCGGCGATCAACTCGACGCGGATGTTGCCGCCGAACCATTCGTGTCTGAGACGCTGGACGTTCACGCGACTACCTTTCGCCATCCTGCCGGGCGCGCTGCGACGCGCCCCGACAGGGCGATGACATGGCGGCAGAGCGTCGTCGACCGCCATGCGACGCATGGACAGGACGACCAACGATCCGGCACGACAAGACCAGGATCGTCCTGGTTCGATCAAAGCGGGAATTCTGCGATTGGGGAGAAAGGGGGAGGCGCTACGAGCACCTAACATCGGGAGTCTAGCACAGGCGGTAGCGTCATCGGCCAGTCAGATCCGGACGTTGCCGGAGAGCAAGACGCGATGCGGCACCGTCGTCACGTCGGACTGCGCGATCGAACGAGCGCACCGATCGGCCCGATCGCTGGCGGGCGACGTGCGATGACCGGCCCAACGCCGACAGGCGATCGACACGAGCGACAGGACGGGACCAGCGGGCATGCGATCGACGGCTGGAGCGGGACAGCAACAGAACAGTCGCGCCCGCTCGCGACCCGCGACGATCGTCCGCGCGTTGGTGCTGGTCGTCTTTGCGATCCTCGCCCATGACCTGATGATGCTCGACGCCGCCTCGGCTCACGGTCGTAGCCACGGCTCCTCGTCCATCGAACGGACGCCTCACCATGGCACGGGGCATCGGGCCCCCGACGGCACCGTGTCCGGCAAGCCGGGTCACCCCCCGGCCCCGGAGAAGGACGGGTCGTGCGGCGTGGACCTTGAAGCCGTCATCCTCGCCGGACACCCGGTACCGGTGATCGACGCCGAGCAGCAAGCCGGCCTGGCATCCCCGCCGATGACCGGATCCAGCCTGCCGGTGGCGACGGTCTCCTCCGGACACGATCCGACCCGGGACCCGCGGGTCCGTCGCGCACTGCTCCAGATCTTCCGGGTGTAGGCCGGCGACGAGACGGGAAGCCCGGTGCGAGGGTCCATCCCGAGTCCCCCGACGATTCGTCCGTCTGCCTATTCCGATGGAGATCCACCTCATGCCCCGATTCCGACTGCCCGCCCCGATCGTCGCGGCGCTCTGCCTGTTTCTGACTGTTGGCGTCGTCCTGGGCTCCACCCTTGCCGGTGCCACCAGTACCGACCGTGGACCGGTCGCCCGGCAGGCAACACCGGCCGCCTACTCCTGCGACACGGCCGCAACGCCAGTCGCGACGCCTGCCATGGACATGGCGATGGGCGACCACGGCGCCGGGATGACCACGATCGAGTTCGACCAGACCTACATCGACATGATGCTGCCGCACCACGCCAGCGTCGTCGCCCTGGCCGAGGCCGCGCTGCCCCGGCTCGAGAACGCCGAGATCCAGACCATCGCCATGACGATCATCTCGACCCAGAGTGCCGAGATCGAGGAACTGAGCGCCCTGCGCGAGCAGCTCTACGGCTCCGCGATGCCCGAGCCGATGGACGTCATCATGCCCGCCATGGCCGAGTACATGCCGGAAGCGCACGACATGATGATGGCCGACATGGCCATGATGGACAGCGACGCCCTCGTCGCCCAGTTCTGCGCCCAGACCGACGCCGACCTGACCTTCATCGACCTCGTCATCCCGCACCACGAGAGCGCCATCGCGGCCTCCGAGGTGGCGGTGACCGATGCCGCCAGCCCGGAACTCCGGACGTTCGCCGAAGAGGTAATCGCCGCGCAGCAGGCCGAGATCGATCAGATGACGACGATCCGCGCCACGCTGACCGGGGAGGCCGCCACACCGGCAGCCTAGCGACCAACGACCTGTTTACCGAAGCGCGCCCGTCGATTGTCGGCGGGCGCGCTCCGTCGTCCCATTGCGAACCACCGCCACGCCATGCCCGCCAAATCGAGGGTCAACCGGTCCAGGAGCCTGCAGCCGCAGGAACCTACGAGAGTGCCTGCCGCTTGAAGTCGTACGTTCCCAGGAGGCTGATCCCCAGCATTCCGGCGGCGGCAAGCAGGGTCCCGCCCACCCAGAAGAGCGACTGGATCCCGAACACGTCGGCGACGACGGCGCCGATCCCGAGGGAAAGCAGCCGCATCGAACTCCAGGTCACATCGAGCAGCGTGAAGACCCGACCCCGGAACCGGTCCGGGACGGCGCCCTGGACCGTGCTGTTGAACACGACCATGCCGGTCGATGTGCAGAGGCCGTAGACGAGCAGGATCGCGACGGCGACCGGCAGTGGCGTCAGGATGGCGATCAGGACGTCGCCGATCGCACGCACGACGTAGGGGACGAACAGCCAGCGCGCGTCCCGGTAGTCCGCCGCGAGGACGTTGGGGATCAGCGGGCCGAGGAGCGCCCCGACCCCGATCGCGCCGACCAGCCAGGCGAACCCGGCCGGCGGCAGGTCGAGGTGCCGCTCCGATAACACGATCAGGAGGGCACCCGTCGCCCCGGTCGCGAAGGAGGCCAGCGCCTGGACGACGATCAGGCGTGACACGAGAACGTCGTGTCGGGCGAAGGCCAGGCCGGCGCGGGCGTCCGCCAGGTACCTACCCAGGCCACGTGTAGCCGCGCTGGCGATCTGTCCTGCCCGGGCCGGGATCCGCAGCCGCACGATCAGGAGGGCCGACAGGAGGAACGTGAGCGCATTGATGACGAAGGCGGCATCCGTCCCGACGAAGCCGATCACCCCCCCGGCGACCGCGGCCGCCACGATCTGGACCAGCCGCCCAGTGGACCACGCGACCGAGTTGGCGGCCAGCCGCTGGTCCGGCGTGGTGATCGCCGGGATGACGGCCTGGACGGTGGGGTTGAAGAAGGTGTTGCCCGCCGCCAGTCACGCCGCGACGACATAGGCGTGCCAGGCACCCTGCGGCCAGACGAGGCTGACGACCAGCGCCGCTCGGACGAGATCGGCCCCGATCAGGATCGACCGCCGGTCGAACCGGTCGATCACCACCCCGGCGACCGGCCCGAGGATCAGGACCGGCAGGATCTCGGCGACTACCAGCGCCGCGACGGCGACACCCTGGCCGGTAATCTCGAGTACGAGCACCACCAGCGCGATGTAGTGCAGGGTGTCCCCGAAGCTGGAGACGAGTTGAGACAGCCAGAGCGGGAAGTACGAGGGACTGCGCGCTACGTCGATGTATGCGCGCCCGGTGATACCCAGACGGCGCTTGAGGTTAGGCATGGGAGCGACGCGACCGAATGCGCCCGGTCGCGTCGCTCTCCCTCGATGGACGGATCGACCTGATCATCTCGCTCACGACGGCCGCAGGTCCAGCCGGCGGAGCAACTGGGCGTTGGCGGCGACGATGATCGTCGACAGGCTCATGAAGACCGCACCGGCAGCCGGCGAGAGCGTGAAGCCGATCGGCGCCAGGACCCCGGCCGCCAGCGGGATGGCGATGACGTTGTACCCAGCGGCCCAGACGAGGTTCTGGATCATCTTCCGATAACTCGCCCGCGACAGCCGGACGACCCCGAGCACACCACGCGGGTCGCTGGACGCGAGGACGACCCCGGCGGAGGCGATGGCGACGTCGGTCCCGGCGCCGATCGCCAGCCCGGCGTCGGCCCGGGCCAGGGCCGGTGCGTCGTTGACGCCGTCGCCGACCATCGCGACCCGGCCGCCACGCCGCTGCAACTCCGCGACGACCTGGTCCTTGTCCTCCGGCAGCACCTCGGCGAAGACCTCGTCGATCCCGAGGTCCCTGCCGACCGCGTCCGCCACCGGCCGGGCGTCGCCGGTGATCATCACCACGCGGATACCCGCCGCCTGCAGCCCGGCGACAGCCTGCCGGGACTCGGGCCGGACCTGGTCCTCCATCGCCAGCGCCCCGACCACCTCACCGTTCCTGATGACATGCAGGACAGCCGCACCCCGGGCCTGCCACGCGGCGGTCTGCCCCGCGAGAGTCGGCGGAGGGGTCAGTCCCCGCTCCCGGAGCAGGGCGGGACCACCGACCGCGACGAGGCCCCCATCGACGGTCGCCTCGACTCCGCGACCAGCGGCCGCCCGGAAGTCGCTGACTTCCAATCGCTCGATCTGACGCCCATCGGCCTCGCGGACGATGGCCCGGGCCAGTGGGTGCTCGCTGTCCCGCTCGACCGCTCCGGCCAGCGCCAGCAGACGCCCCTCATCGCCATCGACCGCCGCGACGCCGCTGACGGCGAACTCGCCGCGCGTCAGCGTGCCGGTCTTGTCGAACAAGACCGTGCCGACCGTCCGCATCCGCTCCAGCGCCAGCCGATCCTTGACGAGGATGCCCTGCCGGGCGGATAGCGACGTAGACAGCGCGATCACCAGCGGGATCGCCAGCCCGAGGGCGTGGGGGCAGGAGATCACCAGCACCGTCACGGTCCGCGTCACGGCGTTCTCGATGTCGCCGAGGGCCGCCCAGACCGCGAAGGTCAGCGTCGCCGCGCCGACCGCGATGTAGAACAGCGCCGCCGCGAACCGGTCGGCCAGGACCTGGGCCCGTGAGCGCGAGGTCTGCGCCTCGGCGACCAGCCGCTGGATCCCGGCCAGGGCCGTGTCCGCACCGACGGCGTCGATCCGGACCCGCAGGGCCGACCCGGCGACGACCGACCCGGCGATGACGCGGTCGCCGTCTGCCTTCTCGACCGGGCGTGTCTCACCGGTCAGCATCGACTCGTCCACGGCGGCTTGCCCGCTGACAATCTGGCCGTCGGCCGGGACGCGCGCTCCCGGGCGGACCAGTACGACATCACCGAGGGTCAGACTGGCGACAGGCACGGTCTCCGTCCGATCCCCGCGAACCACCTCCGCGTCGTCGGGCAGCAGCGCGGCCAGCGCCTGCAACGCTCCCTGCGCCTGACCGACCGCCCGCATCTCCAGCCAGTGGCCGAGCAGCATGACGGTGACGAGCAGCGCCAGTTCCCACCAGAACTCGAGGTCAAAGAGACCGAAGGTCGTGGCGGCCGAGGCGACGAACGCGACGACGATCGCCATCGCGATCAGCAGCATCATGCCGGGCTGGCGGTGACGGATCTCCTGGACGGCGCCGGCGAGAAACGGCTGGCCGCCATACACGAAGATGATCGTCCCCAGGATCGGCGAGATCAGGTCACTGCCAGCGAAGGTGGGCACCGCGAACCCGAGCAGATCCCGCATCCAATCCCGCACCATCTCGCTCCAGAGTACGGTCGGGATGGAGAGAGCGAGCGATAACCAGAACTTGTCCCGGAACATCGCTGGGTCGTGCCCGGCGTGCTTGTCATGGCCGCCGTGGGCGTCGTGGCTGTCATGGGTAGCGTGGCCGTCATGTGCCCCTTGCACCGCTGGATGAGCACTCCCGTGGGGTCCGGGGCGCGTGTCGTCGAGCTGCATCTCATGGATCTCGGGAACCAGCGATCGATCCGGCAGGGTCTTCATGTCGTTGCTCCTCAAGTAGTCCCGAAGTCCGGGCAACGCGATTCCACGCGGATTCCTTCTCCTTTCATTATACCCCCAGGGGGTATATATGTCAACAGAGGGCCACGCGAGGAGCCCGATGACGCAGCCCCTGGCCACGCCGCATGTGACCTCCGGTGACCTGGACAAGGAGGGCAGAAAACAAGGACGTGGACGCGGCGGTATCGCCACATCCACGTCCTCTTCAATCGTCCTGCGTCGGTCCGGCGACTAGCTCTGCACGTTGACGACGAACGGGACGGTCACGACCTCGCCGTGGTGGTTGACCTGCACCCAGAGTTTGTACAGCCCGGCCTCCGGGAAGGTGTGCGTCACCGTCAGGGTCGGACCGAACGTCGTCGCCTCGGCGTGCTCGTCGGCGCCGTCGTCATGTCCCGCAGCCGGCTCGGCCCCGCCCTCCGACTCCACAGCTTCACCGTGGGTGTGGGCGAACGACGCCGTGTCCTCCGAGACGACCGCGACGTGGGCGGCGGCCGCGAGGTACGGTTCCAGGTCGGTGACCGGCTGGCCGCCCTCGGCGACATCGACGGTGAACGTCGTCTCCTCACCGGCCACGATGGCGTCCGTACCGCCGAGGGTCATCGTCAGCCCGCTCGCCGTCTCCGTGGCGGCACCCACCGACAGGTTGGCCGACGTGCCGGACGCCGTCCCGGCCAGAACCTCGCGCTGGTCCAGGACGGTCATCCCGTCATGGACGAACTCGCTGTAGAGCAGGTAGCTCGCGGCGACCGGCAGCGTCGTCGTCACGCGGTAGGTGCCGTCAGGGGCCAACTCGGGGTGGATGTGCTGGAACTCACCCAGGTCGCGGCTGACCAGGATCAGATGCATCGGCCGCTCGTGATCCAGGGGCAGGTCGGTGATGGTCGCGCCGGTCCCCGCGTCGGTGACGCGGTAGGCGAACTCGACCGGCTGGCCCGGCTGGATCGTCGCGGTGCTGGCGGTCCAGTCAACCCGGACCCCGGCCGCCGCCGCGCTGACCACCTCATCCCCGGTCGCCGCCATGTCCATGCCGGCCATACCGTCCATGCCGGACTCATCCTCGATGACCGCGGCCGCCGCGCCGGAGTGCCCGGCACCCATGCCGGTCGTGTTGCCCAGCCAGATCGCGCCGCCGCCGATGACGAGCGCCAGCAGGCCGATCCCGACCAGATAGCCGCCGTCGGCCAGCCGGCTCCGCAGCGGCGGGTGAAGGATCTCGCGGGCCGAGGCCGGCCGCGTGAAGCTCCGCAGCCGGAGGGCGTTGGTGACGACGCTGACGCTCGACATGGCCATCGCCGCGGCGGCGATGATCGGGGTCAGCAGGATGCCGAAGGCCGGGTAGAGGCCGCCCATCGCCAGCGGGATCAGGGCGACGTTGTAAGCGAAGGCCCAGAACAGCCCCTGCCGGATCGTCGCGACGGTCCGCCGCGAGAGCGCGATCGCCGTGATGACGCCGCGCAGGTCGCCGCCGATCAGGGTGATATCGGACGCCGCCATCGCGACATCGGTGCCGGTCCCGATGGCGATGCCAAGGTCGGCCCGCGCCAGCGCCGGGGCGTCGTTGATGCCGTCGCCGACCATGGCGACGACGCGGCCCTGGCCCTGCAACTCCTCGATCTTGGCCGCCTTCTGGTCCGGCAGGACCTCCGCCAGGACGTTCGTGATGCCGGCCTGCCGGGCGATCGTCTCCGCCGTCGCCCGGTTGTCGCCGGTCAGCATCCAGACCTGGAGCCCCAGCGCCTGGAGCTGGGCGACCGCCTCGGTCGATTCCGGCCGGATCGTGTCGGCGACGGCGATGACCCCGGCGTGAACCCCGTCGATCACGACATGCATCGGCGTGGCGCCGCTCTCGGCCAGTCGCCGGACCACGTCACCGACAGGGGCGACGTCGATCCCGAGATCGGTCATCAGGCGCTGGTTGCCGGCCTCGACCCGGAGCCCGTCGACCGTTGCCCGGACGCCCTGGCCGGTGATCGACGCGAACCCGGTCGCCGGGGGGAGGGCGATCCGGCGCGCCTTCGCCTCGGCGACGATCGCCTCCCCGAGCGGGTGCTCCGAGCCGACCTCAGCCGCGGCTACCAGCCGGAGCAGTTCATCCGCCCCATAGGTGCCGGTCAGCTCGATACCGGTCACCGTTGGCCGCCCGAGGGTCAGGGTGCCGGTCTTGTCCAGCACGATCGTGTCGATCCGACGGGCCTGCTCCAAAGCCTCGCCGCCACGGATCAGGACGCCGTTCTCGGCGGCCTTGCCAGTGCCGACCATGATCGCGGTCGGCGCGGCCAAACCGAGGGCGCAGGGGCAGGCGATCACGAGGACGGCGATCGCGGTGGTGACGGCGATCGTCGTCGCCGGGTCGGGGCCGAACAGGAACCAGCCGAGGAACGTCAGGGCGGCGATGGCGAGCACGGCGGGCACGAAGTAGCCCGAGACCGTGTCGGCCAGCCGCTGCATCGGCGCCTTGCTGCCCTGCGCGTCCTCCACCAGCCGGACGATCTGGGCCAGCGTCGTGTCGGCGCCGACCCTGGTCGCCCGAAAGACGAAGCCGCCGGTCCGGTTGATGGTCGCGCCGATGACGGCGTCGCCCGGCCCCTTCTCGACCGGCAGGCTCTCGCCGGTCAGCATGCTCTCGTCCAGCGTCGAGCGACCCTCGGCGATCGTGCCGTCGACCGGCACCTTCTCGCCGGGCCGGACCCGGACCTGGTCGCCGACGACGACCTGCTCGAGTGGGACGTCGAGTTCCTGTCCGTCCCGGATGACGCGGGCCGTCCGGGCCTGGAGGCCCATCAGCGCCCGGATCGCCTCGCCGGTCGACCGCTTGGCGCGGGCCTCGAGCCAGCGACCCATCAGGATCAGGGCGATCACGATCACGGCCGACTCGTAGTAGAGGTCGTAGGGCAGCCCCCAGTCCGCGGCGGCACCCGGCCAGAGCGTCACGAACGCGCTGTAGCCGTAGGCGACGCTGGTCCCGACGGCGACGAGGGTGTTCATGTTGGCCGCGCCGTGCTTCAGGGCGGCCCACGTCGCGCGGTAGAAGATCCCGCCGGCCCAGAACTGGACGACCGAGGCGGCGATCAGGAGCACCGGCGCGATCGTCGTCATCGCGACCGGCAGCGGCAGGTACATCAGGAGCATCATGACCAGCCCGACCGCCAGGCTGACCAGCGACTTGCGCCGGAGATCGGCGATCTCGGCGTCCCGGCGCAGCGACCGCTCGTCGTGGTCGCTGGTGGCCGCCTTCGGTCCAGCCTGGGGAGCAGCGGGAGCAGTGGAGGTAGCGGAAGCGGCGACCGGAGCGGCTGGTACCGGCGCCGGCTCACTCCCGACCCGGTAGCCGGCCTTCTCGACCGCCTGCCGCAGGGCGTCCGGCCCGACGATGGCGGGCTGGAACGACACGGTCGCCCGCTCGGTCGCCAGGTTGACGCTGGCTCGCTCGACGCCGTCGACCTTCGACAACGATCGCTCGACCCGGCGGACGCATGACGCGCAGGTCATCCCCTCGATGGGCAGTGACAGCTCCTGGGTGCCGTCGGTGGCGATGTCTGGCGCCGCCGTGGCGACGGTGACCGGAGGTGCGACCTTGGGGGTCGGCACCGTCGGCTGGATGACGCGCCCGACCTTGTAGCCCGCTTTCTCCACCGCCGCGGTCAGGTCTGCACTCGCCACCACCGCCGGGTCGTAGCTCACGCTGGCCCGCTCGGTCGCCAGGTTGACGCTGGCTCGCTCGACGCCGTCGACCTTCGACAACGATCGCTCGACCCGGCGGACGCACGAGGCGCACGTCATGCCCTCGACGTCGAGTTGCGCCTCGGCCAGCGCAGTTGCGTCAGTGGCGGTGCGTCGGTCAACAGGCGGTGCGGCCATCGCAGGCATTCTCCGTTACGTAGCGATACCCGATGGGGGTATAGTGATTAAATGATACGCCCAGGGGGTATGTCCGTCAAGCGACCCGGTGAAGGGGGACCGGTCGGGACGGAACGCTACCGCGAGGGGTCGAGCGAAGTCTTCGATGACGGGGCACCCGGCCGAGGA
>CADCWK010000059.1 GCA_902806375.1 uncultured Thermomicrobiales bacterium | reverse complement strand
CCCTCGACCTCAGTGGTGCTCTCGGCGACCACGTCACCAGCACCAGCGGCAGGGGTTGCGGCTGGGGTTGCAGCAGGCGTCGCGGCAGGGGTTCCGGCCGCTGGAGTCGCTTCTGCATCAAGCGGCGCGACATCGTTCAACGGGAAGACGACCTCACCCAGCTCTTCACAGGTTCCCGCGTGGATGTGCGCGGGATGAGCCTCACCCCCACCGGTTGGCGTGGCCTGGGGTGTCCCACTGTGACTGTCAGCAAAGCCGGAGCGTGGGGCAAGAACGCTCGCGGCGATCCCTGTCGCACCGATCGAAAGCAAGGTGCGTCGACCAAACAGTTTCTGCGTCATGTCATCTCCTGCCATTCCTTCATGATACGGGTACATGTTCGAAACTGTTTCTCTATATGGCGTCCCTCCTGCGCTTGAACGCGGCACCGTGCCATCACGTGACGACGGCTGGCACCACGAACCGATAGCGTGGCGGCCCCTGCTCACAGGCCCGCCTGACTGGCACGCCGAGCAGGTCGGAGGCCAGTGTCTCGACCAGCAGACACGCTTTCCGGTTTCCGGCGACGGTTGACTGGCTGTTCCCGATGGACGATGCCCGGACCAGGCTTCATCGTCTCTACTCAGGATTCGACCAGTGACAGGCCACTAGGGCATACAGAACCGCCTAACCATCCGCTGTCAGGAGGCTGGCGTCGACGGGTCGACGACTGGCGTGGCCGGCAACTCTGCGTCTTCAACGGCTGCCCTCACCGATGAGGGGACGGTCGAGCCAGCGACGCCGACACCATCCTGCACCGTCACCATGACCCGCTGCACACCGTTACCGCCCATCCCCTGACGATTCCACACCGCGTTCGGATCGACGGGCTGTATGTTTCCAGCGGCGTCGGTCGCCCGGCACGCCAGCACGTATTTGCCGGCCTCGGGGACGTCCCAGTCGACGCTCCAGGGCGTCCATGCGAAGGAACCGGCCGATCCGGTGAGGTCGGCTTCCCGCCAGGTTTCTCCGTCATCGGTGCTGAGTTCCACCCGCTCGATGGCCCCGCTGCCAGAGCCCGACCAGGCCATACCCCTGATCGTGTGTCGCCCCGGCGCGACGAAACGCTGCCGGGTAAGCAAATCCGGAACGCCTGGCGGCTTCATCACGGAGTGAACCCGCTTCAGGGTCACCGGCTCTCCGGGTTCCTCCTTCGTCTCCTGATAGCGGTAGACCTTCGCCTGCTGGATACCAGTGAACGGCTCGTTGAGCACGGTGATCGCCCGGAGCCACTTGACGCTCGTCATCCCATACCAGGACGGGACGACCAGTCGGAGTGGAAAGCCGTGCTGCGGGAGTAAAGGCTGGCCATTGGCCTCCCAGGCCAGCATGACGCCATCGCGCAGCGCCTCCTCGACCGTCAAGCTGCGCTCGAACGCATGCTCGACGCCGAGGTCGATGCCTGTGTCCCACCCGGTGAACAGGATCTCCACCGCGTCATCGAGGAGACCCGCCTCCTCGAGCAGGGGTCGGAGCGGCGTCCCTACCCACTCGTAGGTCCCGATCGCCTCGTACTTCCAGGGGACATAGATCGCGCGCGGGGACATCGTGGAGCGCCCCGTCCCGGCACACTCCATGGTCACGACCTGCGCCTCCGAGGGCCGCGACTTCAACTCGTCGAGTCCGAACACCATCGGAGTTTGGACCTGCCCGCCGATGGCGAGGGAGTAGTCTTCGGCTTTCAGGTCGGGTACGTCGAAGTGGATGAGGAGAAAGTGGGCGCCCAGCGGGGTGATTGGTCGATCGAGGAACTCCTCCTGCATCCCGTGGCAGCGGAATGCCAGTGTCGTCTCCTCCGGACTGAACACCCGCGTGTTCTCCTCCGGCGACGGACGCTCGACAGTTGGCGAACCCGTCACGTGCTCCGCGACGGCGGTTCGGACACGATCGGTGCCCCTCGCGACAATGGCGGCCGCCCCGGCCATCGCCGAGCCGAGAGTACCGAAGGCTCGCCGCGACAGCGTCGGAGTGGCAGGGGACGGAGGCCCCGTTGCCTGCTGATCCCTCTTCAGTATGGGAGATTCGCCCGTACCGGCGTTACGATGGTCGTCCATTGCTCTGCCTCACGTTGCCCGAGAACGGTCGGTCTTTGGTTTCCGACCAGAAAGAGCTGCCTGCAGTGCGGAAAGCTCGCTCATCACGGTTGACCACTCTGCCGTTCGCGGTGCCTTTCGAGTCGACCAGTGCGACGACTTAGGTCATCGCTCGGCTGGTTTAGCCAGAGCTATAATCTTGTATAGTTTTGGTTTTCGCAAGGTCTGTGAGTGGTCAACCCTACGGGCGAATTGGGTGATCGCTCGACACCACACCCAGCATGGGTGGGCGTAGGGTGAGTTCCGAGCGTCGACGGCGGACCCGGTATCGTGCCTATGTGCGGTCGAAGTCAATGGAAACAAACAGAGCCATGCCATCAGTCATCGCGTTCCAGCAGGAGTGGCGGACGGCGAAATCGCTGACCGTGCGCTCGGCCGACCAGCAGCACTTCCTCGACCTCTGCGCCATGTCCAGCATACCCAGTACGGCGGAGGGCGACCCGACCGGAGAAACCTATGCCTTTGAGAAGGGGGTGACCAAGAGCACCGGCGGCCCGGGCTTCGCCGATGTCTGTCGGACGTTGCTAACCTACGGCTCTTCACTAGCTACGGTTTTCGGCAAGCTGACGTGGCTTAGAACGACCTGAAGGCCCCCGACGGTGCGGTAGTGTGGCCCGGACGGCGACCTGTGCCCTGGCGTCCTGCGGGAGGATCGCGCGGGGTTCGATCTCCTGCCGGTCCATCTGGCCGACCCAGACTGGGCAGCCGGTCTGGGGGCGGGAACTAAGCTACCGTGTAGTCACCGGTCGTTGGTAACCGAGCTGAGGGCGGCGCGCCCCAACCTCAAGCAGAGTGGTTAGGGGGCTAGAGCGTAATTCCTTGGTTACCCTTCCTGTTCGCGATCAGCCGGGCCTCGAAGAGCAGCTCCTGGCGATTCAGACTCTCCTGCTCGGCGCAGTACGTGAGCAGGTCGTCGAGGCTGCCATTCGCCCCTGCCGCAGCCGCCCCAGCCCTGAGCGCCTCAACCTGGGCCAGATACGCGTCAACGGGCATGCCAAGCTCCGCCGCGATGTGGACGCACATCCCCTCCCCGCTCACCTGGTCGTCCACCCTGACCGCGTGACGTTCGAGGGCGGCCAGTCGTGCCTGGCTGCTTCGGCTCCTCATCGCGGCTCCCCTTCCCGGACGGCCGACTCGAGGGCCGAAAGGCGCTCGTCGAACTCGACCGCTTCGCGCAACTGGATCACCTTGCTGAGGACGCTATCGGCTGCCCGCACGCGTACCGCTGCCGGCACCGTGGGGTCGCTCATCATGACCAGCAACGTCTGGACGGCCTTGCCGCTGATCCGGGCCAGCCGACGACTCGTGGCGATCAGCACCTCGCGATCGGCCTCCCGGAGGGCCGCGGCAAAGGTCGGCTGTCCCAACCAGCGATAGGCCGATGATCGTCCCACCCTCGCCGTCTCACAGGCCGCGGCCATGTCCTTCCCGGCCACCAGCTCCTGGATCAGACGCCGCTGTTCCGGCCGCAGGGTGGGACTGGGTGGGACGGGCTGGGACACGACCGCGGCGCTCGTTACCATGTCAGTGCCTCTCGACGGCAGGCTGGAGACGGGGTACGTGCCACCGACTAACTCGGCGGCTTGCTCGAGTTGGTCGTCAAAGTCAGTGCGATAGGACGCGGGGACCGTCATCGTCTCGCCTCCCGTCATGCCGCGTCGGGCTCGCTGTCAGCCGGTTACGCGTGCTGGCTCACGACCGGCGTCGACCGCTCGAACCACTGCCGCGCGTCAGCGAATCGGACCAAAACGGTTTTCGGCCCCATCGTCCGGGCCGGCAGGTCTCCTGCCCAGATCGCCGCCCGGATGGCGGCCTCGCCAACCAAGAATCGCCGGGCCAGGTACGGAGCGCGCACCCAGCTCGGGCTGTCGACGACTGCTCCGTGTCCTCGCCGCGTCGGGTCGCTCATGTTCTTCCTCCAACCTCATCGCCGTCGTGATTCCAGCGCATTACTTCCGTAATTGTAGCTCACTGTGTCAACCAGAAAAAGGGCGAACACCAACATATCGCGGGCGTCCGGACGCGTTAGGCTATTTTCGCGTCAACTATGGTTTACACCTCGATCATCGTCTCGGCACCGGCCAAGATCAATGGGCCTGGCGATGTCGCCAGGCCCATTGATGATCGAGCTGATGCTGGAGCCGTGAGCGACGATCAGGCGGCATGCCGTTGGTCGCCGTGAGGCGGGCGGCGCCCACTGGTCGTATCTGCTGCCCAGCGAGCCGAGCGGTCCTGGTAGGCGGTCTCGACGCACGCCGGGCAGCGAGCCCACGACGACCGCGGCAGGGCAGCGCCGCAGTCGACGCATTGCTGCCGGGGACGACGGCGGACGGTGCGGCCGTCGAGCTCGTCGAGCAGGGCGGGCTTGAGGGCCCGGATGCGCTCGGCATCCTTGTCGGTCAGCCGGGAGGCGGGCGTGACCACGATGTGCCCGCCCTCGACCCGGAGGAAGATGCCGCGAGCCATGAGCGAGATCAGCAAAGTCTGGATGTCCATCAAAACCTCGCCTCGTCGCGTGGCGCCTGAACTGGCGGCGGCGACTGCTCATGCAGGTCGATCAGGATCTGAGACCCCGTCCGGCTGCGGTCGAACCCGACGGAAACGCCCAAGCTCGTCAGCGCCGGCTGAAGGCGACGCAGATAGTTGCTGAGATGGTTGGCCTGCTTCGGGAACCGCCGCAGCCGCCGGGTCTCGTCGTCAGCGAGATCACGCAGGAGGGTCAGCAGCTCGCTGGCACTCCCGCGCCAGGACCTGTGCTGGGTGGCGAACTGGACGACGAGCGGTCCGATCGGCGAACCCTCGACGGCCAACGCGTTGGCGTTGCTCCGGGACGCGCCCAGCGCCTCGCAGAACGCGCCGGGCTCCCAACCCAGCTCCGGAGCCGCTGCCTCCACCCATAGGGCAAAGTCGGCCAGCCGCGGCAGGTTGTCCATCTCGAGGGTGTCACGACGCCCCAGGGCGACGGAGACGGCCCGGCAGAGCGCACCGAATAGACGGGGCCGCATCGCGTCAAACGCCGCCGTCAGGGCCCGTTCAGACTGGCGGTCGGCCTCCTCGATCGGTTCGATCGTGACGCTCACGGTGCGGTCGGCCAGATCTGGTCGATCGATCGTGACCGGTGTGATGCCCGTCCAGACCAGCGGCATCTGCACCTTGAGCAGCACCTCGTCGCTGTCGGAGTAGAGCTGCCGACGGCCGAGGCCGCCACCGGTGCTCACGCGACAGAAGGCGTCGGACAACTCCGGTGGCAAATGAGAGACGTTGTCCAGCGCCAGGACCGCCCGGCCCTGGACGGCGATCAGCAATGCCTCCTCGTCCTTGGGCATCGATCGGGCCGGGACCTCCGACGGATCGACCAGCGAAACGAAGCACCGCGCAAACGTCGACTTGCCGGATCCCTGCCGGCCGACGAGTTCGAGATGCGCCCGACCACCGTCCGCCTGGAAGGCGCCGACCAGGCACCCGACGACCATCTGCCAGTTGTCGTCGTCGAACCGGAACAGGGACCGGAGCTCGTCGAGCGACCCGCCGTCCACTGGGACCGGCAGCGGCTGGATTGATCGCCCGCGCCGGAACTTGACCGGCACGTCAGCACTCTCGACGAGCGTGTAGCCCTCGTTACCGATTCGCACGGCACGCCAGTCAGGATCACCGAGGTCGATCCAGATGGCCCCGTCGTCGTGGGCAATCCGGCCGACAAGAGCGTGTTCAGCCCCCTCGAACCGAGCCTGCCCGCTGAGGGTGCTGATCGCATCCTGGAGCGCCTGACTGCCGATGCTCCGGCTCTCTTCCAGCCAGTAGCGCCGCGCCAGCCACTCCCGGAACGACTTCGATCCAATCGGGTGATGCTCGAAGTGGCCGTTCACCTCGATCGTGACGTGGGCATCGCCGGCTGCGGTGTGCCAGAGATCGATCCCGGCGGTGTTCGCCAGCCCGACCACCTGGGTGGCCTGCGACTTCCGGGGACCAGATTCAGAGGGAGGGGCAGTGGTCGACGACGGGGTCTCGCCGGTGTTTTGATTGCCTGAATGACAATCATCGGACTGCTGCCGAGATGACCCGTTGCGATTCCCCGGCATGTTCAGGACACGTCCGGACGACTGGTAGAACTCGGAGCGCTGCATCGCACGCTCAATGGTTCTGGCCCGGTAGTCGGGTCGTTCCCACTTCGGCCGCATGAGGCCGGAGCCTCGGAATAGCCGGTCGATCTGGTCCGCGTCCTGGGTGTAGAAGGCTAACATCGAGACCAAAGCGAGATCGGCAGCACTATCGTCCCCGCCATGGGCCGAGGTGTCGCCATGCCAGAGCGCTTCGAACCGTTCGCTGTTCCGGGCGCGACGAGCCAGTGTCAGAATCTTCCGGTCGTCCTGACGAACCGGGCCAGGAGGCGGCGTTGACCGTCCGGAGTCGGATGATGGCGGGCTGAAGACTTCGCGGTAGAGCCGGGCAAAGCAATCAGGATCCACGATCGGAACGTCGACTGGCGAGCCCGGCAGCGGTCGACCCGTGACGGTAAGGTAACGTTCGCCACCATAGACCTCGAGGGCACCCTTCCGCCGGCCCCAGCCCCTGCGGTGGGGATCATCAGGTAGGTCACCGATCACGAGGTCATGGATGCCGCTCCCGGACGGACTCAGTTCGCGGTAAGCGCCAAGAGTCTGCCATCGGGCAGCAGCCTCAGTGGTCGTGCTCTCGGAGGGATCGTAGGCATGATCGTGGTCGATACCGACCACCCCGTCACCCAGGGCAAAGCCGATTCCATCGAAGGAGCCCGAGCGATACGCGCGGACCGCTGCATCGAATGGAGCCCAGGTTGCTGGATCAGTCGCGCTGGCCCGGCCCCGGCCCTCGCAACGGAAGGGGACTTTGGTCCAGCCGGTGTCGCGTGGCTCGAGCCGCCACATCATCCAGCGGTCGCGAGTGGCAAGGGCGGCCGGAATGTGGTCGGGCAGGACGGAGAGGGCGATAGGGCGCGCCGAGTGCGCTGTCGCGGTGGTCATGCCACACGCCCTGGCTGGTTGGCGCCGCGGACCCTGTTGAGTTGATCGGTGATCCGACGAGTCGTCGGATGATCTGGGCCGTATCGCCTGAGGAACGTCTCCAGGAGTTGCTCAAGACGCTCGACCCGCTGATCCGGGTGCGTGATGGGGTACAATGCCCTAGACATACAACGTCTCCAGAAGCCTCGACCGAGTGATGGCGGTCGGGGCTTCGCTTTGTCCGTCAGGCGACCTGCTGCTGGTCGCCGCGAACCCAACGGTCGACGGCTTCGACTGGAACGAACCAGCATCGACCACGCTGATAGGCTTCGAGATCGCCGCTATAGATGGCTCGCATCACCGTTGACGCGCTATCGCCAGTTACGTGGCAGACCTGGGCCGGACGATAAAACCGACGTTCGGGCCGAGTCGACTCGGCGACTTTGGCCCGGATTGGCGAACCGATGGAGCTGACCATTTTTCTCCTCCACAGGTGCGGGGCTCCACATGAACCACCTTGCGTACCTGGGTTAAGACTAGCCATGGAAGCCATGAAGCTCAACGTTTGTGATGGAGAAACGACCGTTTTCTTTGCAATACTTTGAAAGGAGCATCCCTTGATATTGGGAGGCATCGGCCGAGGCAGGCACTACCGACCCGGCTTTGGCTCTTTCAGGAAATAGGCCTCGGGAACCCGTTTCAGCAGTGCAACCAGGTTCTGAGCTCCTAACTGCGGGGTATAGGTGCTTCGGTAGCCAACGACTCGTTCCCATGACGCATGGGCGTCCTTGAATGAGGAGCCGGCGAACATGAGCAACCGGACATACCATGTTCGAATGGTCACGAGCGGAGTGTCTTTCGAATCAACGCCCGTCATGAGATTTCGCCACCCCGTCGCCGCCAGTGTTGCATCGTAGGTCGACGCGATGAGACCTGACGGTGGAAGAAGGTTGTCGGAGTCGTGAGCGAACACTGTTGCTCGAAGTACTGCTGCTGGCCGTGAGACATCCTCATCGTCGGTGAACAGCTGGTAGAACGGAGCCAGGACTGACGACGCTGGTAGGGTCTTGAGCTTAGAAAACTCTCGCACGCCGGGTCGAGAAACGAGTTCTCTCAGGTACTGCTCGACCATGGTCCCGTCCCAACGCCGGTCACGGACGAGGACGTGGACAAAAGAGGCAGGAGGGATCGCATGAAAAGCAGCCTGCTTCTCAGTGGGGGGATGGAACCACCACGAACAATCAGTCAGGCGAAGTTGGTGAAATCCGGTAACCGGAGACCACACGGGCGTCGTCCGTCGTTCTTCATCGGTCAGTCTCAACCAATGGTTGTACCAACTCACGCAACGCTTGAGGAAGGTGCCGTCGATGAGGTCGAGGTCTGCCGAGGTCATGTCGTCGCAGATGGCTAGGAGTTCCCTCGCTACCATGTTGACCTCGACCACATCAATCACCGGTCGGTTGACGCCGTCTGCCGGGGGAAGTAGTTTCAACATGTGATTGCTCCTCTGAAGCGATCGCCTCGCCCCGACCGGCTGCAATCCGGTGCGGGGCTCTTTCGTTTCACCGAGTTTGCCACTGGCGGTCCACGAGCAACACAGTGGCGCTCACCGTGATGATCGTGACGATGCGTGACGATCAGAAAACCGGCCTGATCGTCACACAAAAGCCCACAGCAGTGGGACTTCCCCTTGGTGTGACGATCGTGACGATCGTTTCCTTCTCTCAGTCTTAAGAGAAGAAAGTAGAAGGGGAGTGTGGGGGAAGGGGAGCAGCAGCAATTGCTGCAAAAGGTGCAGCAGACCAGTGACAGGTCATGGTGCGTATGGTGAATTTGGGGCCGGGAAAGGCCACTCCACCGGTGCGCATGGTGGCTATGGTGCGCATGGCGAAGCGGCGCCGTACTCCATGTGCGAGTACGCCCACGCCATGGGGCAGGGGCCGGGCAACCTGCGCGAGTACTGGGACGCCATCCGCTCCCACGACCGCCTGATCGGCGGCTGCGTCTGGGAGTGGGCCGATCACGGCGTCCGGCAGGAGACCGTCGACGGCCGGGAGTGGTTCGCCTACGGTGGCGACTTCGAGGAACCCGTCCACGACGGCTCGTTCTGCATCGACGGGCTCGTCTTCCCGGACCGCCAGCCGCACACCGGCCTAATCGAGCTGGCGACGGTCTATCAGCCGGTCGTAGCGAAGACTACCGATTTGTCCGCCGGGACCGTCCGGGTCACCAACCGCTACGCCTTTCTCGGGTTGGACCACCTGTTCCTGCAATGGACGTTGCGGACCAACGGCCGGCTCGTGGCGCAGGGCACGGTCGCGCCGCTGGACGTCCCCGCCGGGACGACCCGCGAGATCAGGGTCCCGTTCGCCGCGCCAGAGTCCCGGCCCGGCGACGAGACGTTCCTGGAGGTGTCGTTCCGTAACCGGGAAGCGACCCGCTGGGCGCCAGTCGGCCATGTCGTCGCCTCGTCCCAGTTGGCTCTGACGCCGGACGCCCGGGCACGTCCGCCCGTCGCGACGGCAGCGATCGGTCCGGTCGAGGTCGAGGAGACGGCGACCGCCATCCTGGTCGCCGCCGGGGGCAGTTCGCTCGTGTTCGACCACGCGACGGGGATGATCGCCAG
>CADCWK010000058.1 GCA_902806375.1 uncultured Thermomicrobiales bacterium | reverse complement strand
GAGAACAGCATTCAAAGGCGCACGAAAAGGACGGGAGGCCCGGCCGATACCGGCCGGGCCTCCCGTACGCGGGATATCAGCGGCTAGAACTTCTGGTCGCGGCCCCGGACTTCGCCGATGACCTTGCCGAGACCGCGACCGACCTTGATGCCGACCTTGCTCACCTTGTCCCGCTGCTCGGGACTCAGGACGCCGTAGTACATCGCGACACCCGCGGCACCCAGCCAGATGACGGACTCGAGGCCATCCTTGCCCGCGTCCGCCGTCTTGTGGGCGGCGTTCCGGGAGGCGCCCCGGAAGTGAGACGACGCGGCGACCGCCTGGTCGCCGACCTGGGCGGCCCGCCGGGCGGCCTCACCCAGCCGGTCGAGCGTCGACTGCAACTGGTCCTCAGCCCCACCGACCGCCTTAGCGCCCTGCTTGCGGGCATCCTGCACCCGCTTGCCGGACGTGCCGCCCGCCTGCTCCATCAGGTCGGTGACCTGGGACAGGAACGACGGGATGTTCGACTGCAACAGCGCCGTCAGGTCCAGGCCGCGATCACGGCCCTCCTTGGCCCGCTCCTGGTCGATGGCACTTCCCTGGCCGGACAGCGGGACGAGGTCTCTCACCGTGCGGGAGGCCTGGTCCTGGGCGGACCGGACGAGACCCTGTCCCTGCTCGGTCAATCGGGCCCGGACGGCCGTCGGGTCCTCGCGGATATCCTCGGACAGGTGGCCGATCCGCTCTCCAAGCTTGCCGAGGGTCGGACCGGCGACCGCGGCGGCCTTCTGGGTCAGGTCGACGACCGTCGACTGCGCCCGACCAGCCGCATCGCTGACGCCCCCGGGACTGGACGCCCGGTCGCCGATGGCCTGGCCGGCCCGGCTTGCGCCGTCGGCGACCTGATGCCCGAGGTCGCTGGCGCGGAGGCTGACCGCCTTCGCGACATCCGGGAGATTCTTGCGGGCGTCCTCCCGGACATCATTGATCAGCGCCCCCACGTCTTTCGAGGACGTCTTCGCGAGCGACACGACCTGGTCACGGACATCGTTGACCCGCACGGTCGTGTCCTTGCTACCGTCGCGAAGGGTCGCGGAGATCGCTCCGGCCGCTTCGAGGCTCCGCTCCTGGAGCCGTCGGACACGCTCATTGGCCATGGTCGTCGCTTCCCCTGTCCGAATCGTCGTCGCCTGCCGGAGATCACCGGCCCGCTGTCCCGCCGCCTGCTCCAGGTGGCGAAGTTCCTTTCGCCCGTCGTCGACCACCGCCGAGAGGCGCCCTGGAACCTCGTCCACCAGGTGCCGTGTGCGGTCGACCTGCCGGTTGACCTGCCGCTCGAGGCCGTGCAACGCCCTCGCCGATTCCTTCCGGCGTCGTGCGACGACGCGCTCGGCCTCGGACAGGCGCTTCGCGCTCTCCCGGCTGGCCCGTTCGGCCGCCCTCGCCGCCCGTCCGCGGTAATCGTCGACCACCGGTGCCAGTTCATTGCCCCGGCGCTCGATCGCCCGCACCGGCTCGCTCTCAGCGAGCGCGTGGAGGGGACCCCGCAGGTTGACGCGCCCGGCAGCCGCGGGGGCCTCGTCGGACCGGCCGACCGCCCTCTGGATCAGCCAGGCGATACCGCCGGACGCGGTCGCCGCGAGCGCCAGCAACTGCCCGGTCCCGAGTTCCGGGCCCTGGGGACGACCGCTCTGATTCGATTCTGACATCTAGTTTGCCTCCTGATCGGTCAGCGCCGATTCGACGACCTGGCGCCGCTGATCGATCGTCATGTCCCGCAGCAACTCCACCAACAGGAACCGGGACAGATCCGTGCGTTCCTGCGGGCTGAGGTCGTGGATCATGCTGATCGCCACGTCCCTGGCCGCCCCCGCCCGTTCCTCGGGACTGAGTTGGCTGACCATCTGCTGGGCCATCGTACTCAACAGGCTCATGGGCCTCCCAATGGCCGATCCGGTCACCGACCGGACGCGACATGCTACGGTGTGCGTTGCAATCGGCTGGCCAACGGAAACCGACCAACCCGGTATCGAACCGGGGGCGGACGAGGTCCCCACTGCCCGACTCCGGCCCGTCCAGTCACCCTGACCGCGACGTAGACGAGACCAAGAGCCCAGTATGATCGACGGATCCCATTTCGACGTCATCGTGATCGGTGCCGGACACGCCGGCTGCGAGGCCGCGCTGGCCGCCGGGCGGCGCGGCGCCCGGGTCCTGGTGATCTCTCCCAACCTCGACCGGGTCGGGTACATGCCCTGCAACCCGTCGATCGGTGGGCCGGCCAAGGGCCACCTGGTCGCCGAGATCGACGCCCTCGGCGGGGAGATGGGCCGGGCCGCCGACCGGACGGCCCTCCAGGTCCGGACGCTGAACACGGGCAAGGGGCCAGCCGTCCGCGCGCTCCGGGTCCAGTGCGACAAGACGCTCTACGCCCTCGCGATGAAGGAGGCGATGGAGTCGGCCCACGACGTCGTCATGCTGCAGGACGACGCGGTCGGGCTCCACATCGGGACCGAGCGGGGCGAACCCTCCGTGACCGGCGTGATCACCCGGACTGCGGGGACGATCGCCGCCGCCTCGGTCGTCGTGACCGCCGGGACGTTCCTGAACGGGCAACTCGTGCGGGGAGAGGAGCGCCACGGCGGTGGACGCGACGGTGAACGCCCGGACACATCGCTGGCCGAAGGGCTCGCCGGGCTCGGGATCCGGACCCGCCGGTTCAAGACGGGCACCCCGCCGCGGGTCGATGCCCGGAGCGTCGACTTCTCCGCCGGCAGCCTCCAGCCCGGCGACAGCGCCGACCGGTGGTTTAGCCACGACGGGCGGCTGGGGCGCATCCAGCCGCTTACCCTGTCGCCGAACGGGGTGATCGCCCGCGCCCTGCCATCCCCTACCCAGCTCGCCGGTCGTGACCAGCTGTCCTGCCTGCGGGTCGACACCAACGCCGAGACGCACCGGATCATCGCGGAGAACCTGCACCGGGCACCGATGTTCAACGGCGCGATCGCGGGGATCGGCCCGCGCTACTGCCCGTCGATCGAGGACAAGGTCCACCGTTTCGACAAGGCGAGCCACCCCGTCTTCCTGGAGCCTGAGGGCTGGCGGACCACCGAGCTGTACGTCCAGGGGATGAGCACCAGCCTCCCCGCGGACGTCCAGCTCCAGGCCCTCCGGTCGATCCCCGCGCTCCGGGATGCCCGGATCACCCGGTTCGGCTACGCGGTCGAGTACGACGCCGTCGACGCCAACGAGCTCTCGGTCACGCTGGGTGCCCGCCGGCTACCGGGGCTGTTCCTCGCCGGCCAGGTCAACGGGACATCCGGCTACGAGGAAGCCGCCGCCCAGGGTCTCATCGCCGGCGCGAACGCGGCTGCCCGGTCGCTCGGTCTCGACGAACTCCGGCTCCGGCGGGACGAGGCCTACGTCGGTGTCCTGACCGACGACCTCACCGGCAAACCGCTCGACGAGCCCTACCGCATGCTGACCTCACGCGCCGAACACCGGTTGCTCCTGAGAACGGGAACGGCGCCGCGCCGCCTGGCGCCCACCGCAGCGCGGCTCGGTCTGATCGACGGTCAGCGATGGGGCGAGGTCGCCAGCGAGCTCGCGACCGAGGAGGCCGTCGTCGACGCGCTCAGGTCGGCGACCTTCGACCAGCGTCCGTCCCATGACGCGTTGCTCAGCGCCGCCGGGATCGATCCGGCCAACGGGTGCCAGTCGGCCTGGGATCTCCTGCGCCGGCCATCCGTGACATTCGATCAGGTCTGGTCGGCGCTGCGGTCCACGTCCCTCGGGACGCAGCCTGACGTCGCGACCGACATCCGTGAGCGCGTGACGGACACCGCGAAATACGAGGGGTTCGTCGCGCGGGCCGAGCGGCAGGCCAGCCGGACCCGTGACCTCGACCGCTTCCCGCTCCACGGCGCCGCCGACTTCAGTGGCATCGCCGGTCTCCGGACCGAGGCCCGGCAGCGCCTGTCCGTGGCCCGTCCCGAGACGATCGGCCAGGCCGGGCGGCTCGCCGGGGTGACGCCATCCGATGTCGCCGCGCTGCTGATCCATGCCCGGCGGGAGTCCCGATGAGGGTCGCCATCCTGTCCGACGTCCACGGCAACGCCGCCGCCCTGGAGGCGGTCCTGGGCGATATCGCTGGCTGCGACGCCATCTGGAACCTCGGCGATACCGTCGGGTACGGGCCAGAGCCGGTCCGCTGCATGGACCTCCTCGCCGGAGTCGCGCCGGCCGTGACGCTGGTCGGCAACCACGACCTGGCCTGCATCGGGCTGCTCGACACCTCCCAGTTCAACCTGATCGCCCGCCAGGCGACCGACTGGACAGCAGACCAGCTCACCGCCTCGCACCGGGAGACGCTCGCCAGTTACCCACAGACCGCCGTTGTCGGGGACGCGACCCTTGTCCATGGCAGTCCGCGATCTCCGATCTGGGAGTACATCATCTCCGCGGCTGTGGCGACCGAGAACATGGGAGCGTTCGCGACCCGGCTCTGCTTCGTCGGTCACACCCACGTCGCCGCCGTGGCGAACGACCCGGCTGATTCCGGTCGCGTCCGGTACCAGCGCCTGGAGGCCGGTGCCCGGATCGATGTCGCGCGGGGCCGCGCGATCCTGAATCCCGGCAGCGTCGGCCAACCGCGGGACGGCGACCCCCGTGCTGCCTACCTGATCTTCGATGTCGACGAAGCTACCGTCGAGATGCGACGGGTCGCCTATCCCATCGAGCGAACGCAGGAAGCCATCGCGAGCGTCGGCCTGCCGGACGTCCTCGGGATGCGCCTCGCCCTGGGCCGCTGACGAGCCGGAGAGCCGCGCAGGTTTGCGGAATGCTCGGCTTGGTTGGATACTTGTGCGGTCGAATGGTTACGAAACAGCGGGGCGCCGTCGTCCGGTAGCCCACGCCCGAAGACGGGAATCCCCGGTTCCCCGTCGCTGGATACCCTCCCTATGGAAGACCGCGTCAAACGGCTCGTCGTCCCGGTCAGTGGCCTGCGCTGCGACGAGCGGGCCATCCGCGTCGCCGCCCAGATCGCTGACCGCAAGGCGATCGAACTGACCCTTATCCATGTCGTCGAAGTCAATCAGCAGCTCCCGCTGGATGCCGAACTGCCCGCCGAGATCGAGCGCGGCGAGGCCATCCTCCGCGGGGCCGAGGATTTCGCCGAGGCACTCCTGACCGGCAAGGGCGTCCAGGTCCAGAGCGAATTGCTCCAGGCTCGCTCGGCCGGAACGGCCGTCGTCGACGAGGCCATCGAGCGCGGCGCCGACCTCATCATCATGGCGGCCCGGCTCCGGTCCAAGCACGGCAAGGTCGGGCTCGGAGAGACCAGCCGCTACATCCTGCAGAGCGCGCCGTGCGAACTGATCCTGCTCCGCCAGGCGATCGGGCACACCGAGCGGGACGCCGGACTCGCGATCGCCGGAGCGGACCAGTCACGGGGCCGCCGATGAAGGTGGTCGTCATGGGCTGCGGCCGGGTCGGTGCCCGGATCGCGACGATCCTCGCGAAGAACGGCCACGATGTCACGATCATCGACGTGGAGGGGGAGGCGTTTCGCCGCCTGCCGCCCACCTTCGCTGGCAGGACCGTCATCGGCACCGGGATCGACGAGGCCGTCCTCCGGTCGGCTGGCATCGACGAGGCTGACGCCTTCATCGCCGTCTCCGGCAAGGACAACCGCAACATCATGGCGACCCAGCTCGTCGCGCTGTTGTTCGAGGTCGACGAGCGGATCTGCCGGATCACCGACCCGGTCCGCGAGGAGACCTACCGCCGGATGGGCATGACGACCGTCTGCCCGACGACCACGGTCTCGGCGGTCATCATCGACAAGGTCATCGACCTCGACGGCAGCGTCCCGACGCGTCTCGCTGCCACCCTGGCGGACGCGTCCTGACCCCGTGTCCGCCACATTGCCCCCAGAAGGAACGTGACCGCGTGTACATCATCGTCGTCGGCGCCGGGAAAGTCGGTTACTACCTGTCCCGCAACCTCCTTGAGGAGGGCCACGAGGTCCTCCTGATCGAGAAGGACGCCAAGAAGGTCGAGCGGATGACCGAGGAGCTCGGCTCCGTCATCGTCCTCGGCGATGCCGCGGAGGCGACCACGCTCAACAACGCCGGCGCGGCCCGGGCGGACGTGATCATCGCCGTCACCGGGGAGGACGAGGACAACCTCGTCGTCTGCCAGATCGCTAAGCAGAAGTTCCGGGTCGGCCGCTCGGTCGCCCGGGTCAGCAACCCGCGCAACGAGAAGGTGTTCCGGCTGCTCGGGATCGACGTCATCGTCAGTCAGACGAGCTACATCATGAACCTGATCGAGCAGTCCATCCCCGACCAGTCCTTCGTCCACCTGCTGAACCTGCGCTATGCCGACCTCGCGATCGTCGAGGCCCGCATCGACCACGACTCGGTGGTCGCACACCAGTCCATCGGCGAGATCAAGCTGCCGGTCGATTGTGTGATCGCCGCCATCGGCCGCGGCGCCCACGTGACCATCCCGACCGGCGCGACCGAACTGCTCCCTGGGGACGATGTGATCGCCGTGACCCGCTCCGACCAGGAAGACGAGTTGCGCCGTTTGCTCTGCACCGTGTGCTGAAGGTGCGTCTGGCCACCCGGTGAGGGAGGCGCGAAACCGACCCCATCCCCATCCTCGCGCGGCAGAGCCTGCGAACAGGGCCGGATAAGGAAGTGCCAGTGACCATACACTCGCTCGTCGATCAGTATCGTTTCACCCGGAGCGAGTTCCGGCGCTCGCTGGCAGGAATTACCGACGAGGATGCGCGGCGTCGGTTTGGCCCCATCAACTCCATCTCGTGGATGATCTGCCACATGGCCGACCATGAGCGAAGCTTTTGGCTGGAACGAGCCCAGGGGATCGGAGACATCGCCCCAGAGTTGGACGACTGGGGCGGGAGCGGCAAGCCGGCGACGACGCCCCCGTTGGAGGCGGCATGGACGGCGTGGGACGCCGTCGTTGCCCGAGTCGACCCGTACTTCGATACCCTTGGGCCCGATCGGATCGGTGACCATCTCGTCGTCGCTGGGGCCCGCCTCCCTGAATCGATCGGGACGATGCTCCTCCGCGGCATCTATCACTACTGGTTCCACACGGGCGAGGCGTCGGCCGTCCGTCAACTCCTTGGACACGCCGACCTCCCGGATTTCGTCGGCGCGATTGGACGTGAAGCGCCATACCGTCCCGACTGATCGAACGGGCTGCCGGTTGAGGACAAACGTCAAGGGTGACTGCCTGATCGCCGTCCCATACGGTGGAGACGAGAGGGCCGCCCCAACGTTGGGGCGGCCGTTCCCATTGCCGTCGCTACCGGAAATCAGAAGATGCCGCTATGGGTAGATCCCACGGAGCCGCGTGAACTCGGCGACGCGGCGAACGGAGAGCAGCATCGCGGCAGTCCGCAGGTGGACGTGGTGCTCAGAGGCGGTCGCCTGGACCGCGCGGTACGAGTCCCGCATGATCTTGCGCAACCGGTCATTGACGTCGCTCTCGGTCCAGGGGAACGCCTGCAGCGCCTGGACCCACTCGAAGTAGCTGACCGTGACGCCGCCGGCGTTGGCGAGGATGTCCGGGAGGACCGTGATGCCCCGGTCGAAGAGGATCTCGTCGGCCTCGGGACTGGTCGGGCCGTTGGCGGCCTCGGCGATGATGCGGGCCTGGATCCGGTGGGCATTGTCCGTGTCGATCTGCCCCTCCATCGCCGCCGGGATCAGGATCTCGCAGGGGAGTTCGAGCAACTCGCGGTTGGAGATGTCCTCACCCTCCGCGTAGCCCCTGACCGATCCAGTCGCGCCCTTGTGCCGGCTGACGCGGTCCAGGTCCAGCCCGGCCGGGTTCCATGTGCCGCCACCGCTGTCACTGACGCCGATCACCGTCGCGCCGAGTTCGTCGATCAGCCGCGCCGCCGTGGCCCCGGCGTTGCCGAAGCCCTGGACGACGACGCGGGCTCCAGCCAGGTTCAGGCCGGTCGTCCGACAGGCTTCCTCGATGACATAGACGCAGCCACGGCCGGTCGCCTCGTTGCGCCCGGCCGACCCCCCGAGGGCGATCGGCTTGCCGGTCACCACACCCGGGACCGAGTAGCCGACATGCATGGAGTAGGTGTCCATGATCCACGCCATGGTCTGCGCGTTGGTGTTGACGTCCGGCGCCGGGATGTCCTTGTTCGGCCCGATCATCGGCATGATCTCGGAGGTGTAGCGCCGGGTCAGGTTCTGGACCTCGTTCAGCGACAGCCCCTTCGGGTCGACCCGGACGCCGCCCTTGGCTCCGCCATAGGGCAGCCCGACGACGGCGCACTTCCAGGTCATCCACATCGCGAGGGCCTTGACCTCGGACAGTGTGACGTCCTGGTGATAGCGGATCCCGCCCTTGGTCGGTCCTGGCCCACGGTTGTGCTGGACCCGGTGGCCCTGGAACATCCGGACGCTGCCGTCGTCCATCTCGACCGGGAAGCTGACGGTCAGCTCGGCCTCGCAGTGGCTGAGGATGCCGCGCATCCCGTCGTCCAGTCCCAGCCGGTCGGCGGCGATGTGGAACTGATGGACCGCGACGTCGAAGAGATTGTCGGCGACGGGCGGTGCCGAGATCGCTGGACGTTCGACGGGAGGGGCCGGCATGGTGCGCGGTTCAAGGTGGATCGACATCAGCGTCTCACTCCCCGGGAGCCGGGCTGCCCGGCTCCGAAGCTTCTTGCGGTACCGCCAGTGGGCGGTTGCGAGCTTAGTATCCCATCACAAACCGGCGTCGTCCATCTCGTATTCTGGGCACAATTACTCCGGCCCTCGCCGCTACGGCGAGGGCTGACCCATCTCTCGTCGGGCCATGGATGCGGCGACCGGTCTGGCCCTGGTACGGCGGCCGCTCAGTCGCCGTCGAGGGCGATGGTCAGCCGCTCGCGGACATCGTCTGCCCGGGCCCGCCCCCCGGTCCGCTTCATCGTCTCCCCGATCAGCCGCCCGAAGGCGGCCTTCTTGCCCGCCCGGTAGTCCGCCACCGCGGCCGGATTGCCGGCGATCGCGTCCTGCACGGCCTGGTCGACGGCGTCGCCATCGTCGAGGGACAGGAGGTTCAACCGCTCCGCGGCCGCGGTCGGCAGCTCATCATCCGCGAGCTGGGGCAGCACTTCCTTGGCAGCCCGGGCAGTCAATGTCCCGGCATCCAACCCGTCGAGGAGATCACGGAGCTGGGCGACGTTGAGCGGCAGCTCCGTCGCCGCCTGGCTGCCACCGGCCTGCAGGCCCATCAGATCGTTGACGATCCAGTTCGCGGCCTGCTGCGGCCGCTCCGGCCCTCCGCCCTGGACGACCGCCTCGAAGACGTCGGCGATCTCGCGCTCCGCCGTCAGCAGGTCGGCATCGGACGCCTTGATGCCGAACTGGCTCCGGAACCGTGCCCGCCGGGCCGCGGGGAGCTCCGGCAACTCCGCGGTGATCCGCGCGATGGTCTCCGTGCTGACCTCGAGGGGTGGCAGGTCGGGCTCGGGGAAGTACCGGTAGTCGTTGGCCTGCTCCTTGGTCCGCTGGCCAACCGTCACTCCGCGGGCCTCGACCCAGCCACGGGTCTCCTGCGGGATCGCGTTGCCGGCCTCGAGCTCGGCGCGCTGGCGCCCCTCTTCGTACCGGAGCGCGCGCTCGACCGCCCGGAAGGAGTTCATGTTCTTGATCTCGACCTTGGCCCCGAGGGCCTGCTCCCCGCGGACGCGGACCGAGACGTTGGCGTCGCAGCGGAAGGCACCGTCCTCCATGTTGCCGGTCGAGGCGCCGATGTAACGA
>CADCWK010000057.1 GCA_902806375.1 uncultured Thermomicrobiales bacterium | reverse complement strand
ACGCGACGGCGATGATCTCGTCGAAGATCTCGCGGCCGACGTCGGCCAGCGGGACGCCGTCCAGCACCCGGCCGGCGTTGATGTCCATGTCCGCCTCCTGCTTCGCGAACAGGGTGCTGTTGGTGGCGATCTTGATGCTGGGGCTGGGCTTGAAGCCGAAGGCCGACCCCCGCCCGGTCGTGAAGACGGCGACCTGGCACCCGCCCGCGACCTGCCCCGTGACCGACACCGGGTCGAAGCCGGGCGTGTCCATGTGGACGAAGCCGCGCTCGGTGACCCGCTCGGCGTACTTCACGACCTGCGTCATCGGGGTCGAACCGGCCTTGGCGATCGCGCCGAGCGACTTCTCGTAGATCGTGGTCAGGCCGCCGAGCTTGTTCCCGGGCGATGGGTTGTTGTCGATGCTCGCGCCGTGCATCTCCGTGTACCCCTCCCACCAGTGGATCCGCTCGATCAGCGCCTCACCGACTTCCTGGCTCACCGCCCGGCGCGTCAGCAGGTGCTCGCCGCCATAGACCTCGCTGGTCTCCCCAAGGACGACGGTGCCGCCCTGCTGGACGATCAGGTCGGCCGCGACGCCGAGGGCCGGGTTGGCCGTCACGCCCGACCAGCTGTCCGAGCCGCCGCACTGGAGCGCGACCATCAGCTCGCTGACCGGGACCGGCTCCCGCGTGGCGCGGTTGGCGAGGGGCAACAGGTCCTCGACGGCCTGGATCCCGGCCGCGACGGTCTTCGCGAAGCCGCCGTCCTCCTGGATCGTCAGCACGAGCGGCCGCTTGCCGTCGGCGGCCGCTTCGGCCAGCCCGGTCGCGTCGATCAGGTCCTCCGGCTGATTGGTCTCGCAACCCAGGCTGAGGATGACGTAGCCCGCCACGTTGGGATGGTTCACCATCCCGGCCTGGGTCCGCTGGAGGACGAACAGCGCCTCGGAGCCATAGTGGGCGCCGCAGCCGCCCTTGGTCGGGAAGCCGATCACCCCGTCGATATTGGGGTAGGCGTCGAGCATCCCCGGCTTCGCGAAATGATCGACGACCCGCCGGGTCGCGGTCGACGAGCAGTTGACCGACGCCAGCACGGCGACGAAGTTCCGCGTCCCGACCCGGCCGTCGTGGCGGCGGTAGCCCATGAACGTCCGGCGCTCGGCGTCGGGGACGTACGTGACGGGCACGGCTTCGGCCCCGATGTCGTAGAGGGTCGACCGGTCGAAGTCGCGGACGGCGAGGTTCTGACTGTGGACGTGCTGCCCACGCCCGATCGCCTGGGTGGCGAAGCCGATGATCTGGCCGTAGCGGCGGACCGGGTCGCCCTCGGCGATGTCACGGAGGGCGAACTTGTGCCCGGCCGGGATGACGCCGCGCGTCTCGAGGTCGGGGTCGCCGCCCGGCAGCGCGGTCAGGAGCGTCCGCGGGACGAGGGCCTCCTTGGCGATCGCGACGTCGTCGATCGGGTTGAGCGCGACCGCGGCGGCGTGGAACGCCCGCGGCTCGCGGCTCCGGCTCTGTAACTGAACGCCGCCAAGTGTCGTGGCCATCCCTGTCCGTCCTTCTCTCATGGGTCATGCGACGTGATCGGACAATGATCGGTCACCGGGCGGTCCAGCCGCCATCCAGCACCATCGCCGCGCCGGTCACGTAGCCCGCCTCGTCCGACGCCAGGTAGAGCGCCATCGGCGCGATGTCGTCCGGCCGGCCCATCCGGCCGATCGGCTGGCGGGCGTGGAGCGCCTTGCGGGTCTCGTCCTCTTCCCCGGCATGGTACCGCTGGATGTAACCGTCGACGAACGGCGTCTCGACGGTCCCGGGGCAGATGCAGTTGCAGCGGATGCCACGGTCGACGTAGTCCATCGCGACCGACTGGGTCATCGAGATGACGGCGCCCTTGGTCGCCCCGTAGGCGAACCGGCGCGGGACGGCGATCTGGCCGGCGACCGAGGCGATGTTGACCAGCGCGCCGCCCGGCCGGTCCTGGGTGATCATCTGCTCGACCGCCGCCTTGCAGCCGTGGTAAACGCCGTCGACGTTGACCCGCATCAGGCGGTGGAAGTCGTCCGGCTCCGTCTCCGTGACACCACCGACCATCCCGATTCCGGCGTTGTTGACCATCACGTCCAGCCGCCCGTCGGCCGCGACCGCCGCCGCGACGGCCGCCCGCACCGACGCGAGGTCGGTGACGTCCATCGCGACGAACGCCGCCCGGTCCCCGGCACCGGCGATCTCGGCCGCGACCGCATTGCCGCGCTCGGCGTCCAGGTCCCCGACCCAGACCGAAGCCCCGTGCCCGGCGTAGAGCATGGCAATGGCCCGGCCGATCCCCGAGCCCGCCCCGGTGATCAGCGCCGTCTTGCCAGTCAGATCGAACAGCATAGTCGCATCCTTCCATGACCCATCCGGCGGCCGTGTCGTAGGGGCGATCCCTTGTGGTCGCCCGGCCGCCGCAGCGGCCATCGTCCCGTAGGGCGATAACGGTGTTGGCCACGACCGTGAAGGAAGTGAAACGCGAAGATCGCGAACGAGCATGCGCCTGCGGGAGCCGGTCGGCCCAGGGGCGAGACCCTAAGATCCGACTCCCTTCGCGCTCAGATCACGGCGATCGGCCGGATCCACGACCCGGTCGCCCCGCGGATCTTCAGGGGCAGGGCGCAGAACAGGAACTCGGTCGCGCCGGACGCGTGGAGCGGTTCGAGGTCGATCCACTCCAGCAGGTGGACGCCGCGTCGGTAGAGCAGCTCGACGTGGAGGTGCCGCGTCCAGTCGGCGGTCGGGTTGGGCTCGACGCTCGGGTTGTCGGCGCCGACGACGGCCATACCCTGCTCGTACAGCCAGATGGCGGCGTCCACACCGAGGCCGGGGATAGCACCCGCCCAGACGGTCGGGTCGCCGTAGTCCCGCATCTTGCCGGTCCGGATCAGGACCGCGTCGCCGGATCGGACCGATAGCCCGCTCCGTCCCAGCGACGCCTGGACCTGCGCGACGGAGATCGTCATGTCGCCAGGGAGCTGGTCGACCCCCTCGTCGGCGGCGATGTCGAGGAGGATGCCCCGGGTCAGGACCGGGGCGACGGTCTCGATCCCGGCGTGGGTCCAGCCGAAGTCACGCTCGTGCTCCGCCGATGTCCCGCCGCCAAAGACGCGGCCGTCAAGCTGGACGTGGGCGAACGCGTCGAAGTGGGTGCCGGTGTGGGGCGTCCCCTGGATGAGTTCGGTCGAGAACGTCGTTCCGGCCTTGCCGCCGTCGCGGGCCATGTCGACCGAGGTCCGGTGGCGCAGGACCTGGAACGGGGCGAAGGCGTCGTCCTGCCCCCTGCCCTTCGGCATGTCCCGGCTCAGGACGGAGCCGAGATCCAGGACCGTCCCGGTCTTCGGCAGCGACAGGGCCGCGAGCGTCACCGCCGGCGTGATCCGGCTCATCGCCCCCAGCGGGTGCATCTCGACCTGATCGGCGTGTGGCGTCAACGGTTCACCCACAGGCTGGCTCCCGGTCATTGCGGGTCACGTCCCATCGCGATCGATCGGCGCCGCAGTGGTGCCGCGGATGCCAGGATCTGGCAACCACGGCATCATGCCCTACCCGGCGGCTCGGTGTGGAGCAGGGCTGATCGCGACGCTGTGCGCCGGGCCATCAGCGAGGCCGTCCGGTACGATCAGCGTCAGGACGCTCCCTTCCTGGCGGAGGCCGATCGGCTCGCCCGTCGCGAGGAGCCGGGCCGTCGACCCCTCGTCGGCGGTCAGCCCCTCGAACCGGTGTGGACCCGCAGCGGGCTGGCCGAGGAACGTCGCGAACAGGTCGCCGCCCTTCGCGGTGAACCGGACATCGCCGCCCGCATCGGTCGTCGCCTCGGCGATCTCCCAGGGCCGGGTGCCGTAGATCGCCTCACCGTTCGCCGCCAGCCACTCGCCAGTCTCCAGGAGCCGATCGACCTGCTCGGGCTGGAGGCGGGCGTCGCCCATCGGCCCGGTGTTGAGCAGCAGGTTGCCGTTCTTGCTGACGACGTCGACGAGCAGCGTCACGATCGCCGCCGAGGACAGGAACGAGCTGGCGTCCTCGGTCCGGTTGTAGCCGAACGAGAAGCCGATACCGCGGTTGGCCTCCCACTTGGCCGGGCGGATCTCGCTGTACGACGTGTACTCCGGGGTCGTGATGTCGTAGGGCGGATCGGTCCGCTTGCCGCCATCCGGACCGCGCTGCGAGAACCGGTCGTTGATGATGCCGTCCGGCACGGCGGCGTAGTAGTCAGCGAACAGGCGCTCGAGGTCCGAGGCGGCCGGGTAGGAGATGTCGTTCCACATCAGCGCCGGCTGGTATCGCTCGATCAGCTCGCGCCAGTGAGCGTCGGCATAGGCGACGTACTCGGCCGACTCCGGGGTCGCCGCCTGGACGTCCGTGTGCCCGGCGACGACGTTGGGCTCGATGCTCCAGTCGATCCCGCCCGAGTAGTACGTCCCGAATCGGAGCCCGGCGGCGGCCGAGGCGGCGGCGAGTTCGCCGACCAGGTCGCGGGAGGGATGGTAGTCGCCCAGACGCGGATTCGGGACGGCACTGGGCCAGAGCCGGTAGCCGTCGTGGTGCTTGGTCGTCGGGACGATGTAGCCCGCCCCGGCCCGGCGGAAGACATCCAGCCACTCGGCCGGATCCCAGGTCTTCAATCCCTCCTCGAACGGCGCGCGGAAGTCTTCGTACCGGAAGCTGGCGCCGTAACGATCGGCGTGGAACCGGCCCGTCGAGCTGCCCGGGATCTGCATCGTGTTCCAGTACCACTCGGCGTAGGCGTTCTCCCGGAACCATTCATCCCAGTCGCCGGCCTGCTGGACGTCGTGGAGCGTCCGGCTGGCGGGGGCGTAGCCGGGGACCGAGTACAGCCCCCAGTGGATGAAGATGCCGAACTTGGCGTCGGCGTACCAGGCAGGGGTGGGGCGGCCCGACGTGTTCGGCTGGTCGTGCTCGATGATGACCACAGGTGGACCTCCCGTCGCGGGTGTCGAAGGGGAGCCAGCGGCGGCGCCCCGTCTCGTCCCGGCACCGTATCGCCGATGGGAGGGCAGCGCAAGCGAGTCCCGCCGGATCGTCTGTCAGTCGCCCATCACGTCGCCTCCCGGTCCGCACTCCGTGAGTGGCGGTACGATGGAATGCCTCGTGGGCGACCGCACGACGACCAGATAGGCAATGGACGGAGGAGACGGCCATGACCAACGAGCAGATCGCCGAGGCGTTTTCGCGGCACGCGTTCGCGACGACCTACCCGCACCTCGCGGAGGATATCGTCTGGGACAACGTCGGCGGTCCACAACTCTCCGGCAGGGCGGATGTCATGGAGGCGTGCGATCAGTCCGCCACCTACATGGCCAATGTGACCACGCGCTTCACGCGCTTCCGGATGGTCGTCGGGACGGACTCGGTCGTGGTCGACAGCGTCGCCGACTACACCGACGCCGAGGATGAGACCACGACGGTCGCGTCGTGCGACATCTACGACTTCCTGGACGGACGGATCACCCGGATCACGTCGTACACGATGGAGTTGAACTGATCGATCGGCAGCGACAACGCTTGATTGCCTCCCAGACCAGGCCGACCCAAACTTCCATACCCATCGGCCGATGATTCAATATCACTCGACGCCTCAAACGTCGTCGGTGTCATCATCGTCTGCCACCGAGCGTCTCGGCTGCTCACCGAACAGCTTGCCTACGATGTCCTCGATGGATTCGATCCGGTCAAACTCGCGCTTGGGCAGGTATCGGATGCCCGCTCGCTCTGTCTTGATGCCCTGGGCGTTTCGCTTGTTGTGGGTGCTCGTCCGATAGCCCGCCAGATCTGCGAGCGGCTCCCCCGGGCGATTGCCAAACCAGAGGAAATGACTAAACGCCAGACTCTCCCGGTCGAAGAACATCCACACGACGCAGCCACTGGGCTTCTTTCCCAGTTCGATGTTGAGATTCACGCCAGGGGTCGCGGCCCCGACATGGGAAGCCTTGAGTTGCAGATGCCGGATGGTCGAGTTGGCCTCAAGGACACGATCGTACCCACTGCTATCCACTTGACTCTTGAGCAACTCAATCCGCGGCAATTGGTTCTGCCAGCAGTACCGCATCACCTCCCCAACGAAGAGGTGTTCCAATACCATCTCACGATACGTGGAATGAGTCGTATGATCGCTGTCGACCACTGCCGTCTCCTCTGCGTTACGCCCTCAAAGTCGAATCAGTCCGCCGCGATGTCGCCCTCACGCCACTGGGTCCGGACCAGTTCGGCGTAGTAGCCGTCGGCGGCGATCAACTCGTCGTGGGTGCCGCGCTCGATGACGTTGCCGTACTGGAGGACCACGACCTCGTCGGCGTCCCGGATCGTCGTCAGCCGGTGGGCGACGACGACCGACGTCCGGCCGGCGAGCAGGCGCCGCTGGGCCTTCTGGAGGGCGAACTCGGTCGTCGTGTCGATGTTGCTGGTCGCCTCGTCGAGGACGAGGATGCGCGGGTCGGCCAGCAGCGCCCGGGCGAAGGACAGCAACTGGCGCTGCCCGGCCGACAGGCGCCCGCCGCGCTCGTGCAGGTCAGTGTCGTAGCCCTCGGGCAACTTCATGATGAAGTCGTGGGCGCCGACGGCGCGGGCCGCGTCCTCGATCTCGGCGTCGGTCGCCTCGGGGCGGCCGAAGCGCAGGTTCTCGCGGACGGAGCCGGGGAAGAGGAAGGCGTCCTGGAGGACAACACCGCACTGCCTCCGCAGCGACGCCTGCGTGATGTCGCGGACGTCATGGCCGTCGACGGTGACGCGGCCCTCCCAGACGTCGGCGAAGCGGAGCATCAGCGAGATGATCGTCGACTTGCCCGCGCCGGTCTCTCCGACCAGCGCCAGCATCTTGCCCGGCTGGACGTCGAGGTCGATGCCATGGAGGATCTCCTCGCCGCCCTCGCGGTAGCCGAACCGGACGTCCTCGAACCGGACGTGCCCCTCGATCCGGGGTAGCTCCACCGCATCGGGCTTGTCCTCGACCTCGGGCTCGCTGTCGAGCAGGTCGAAGATTCGCTCACCCGCCGCCATCCCGGCCTGGAGCAGGGTGTACTGCTGGCTGAGCTCCCGGATTGGCTGGAAGAACCGGTCGACCAGGACGACGAAGAACACGAGATCACCGATCGACATCGAGACGTCAAAGACGAGGCGCCCACCGGCGTAGAGGACCAGCACGGTCGCGATCGAGCCGACGGTGATGGCGATTGGCAGCAACACGGCGCCCAGCCGGGCGGCGTCGAGGTTCGCGACCAGGTTGGCGACGTTCAGCCGGTCGAACTGCTGGTGCTTGCTCCGCTCCTGGCCGAACGCCTGCACGACCCGGACGCCGTCGAGGCTCTCGGCGAGGTCGCCGTTGACCGCCCCAATCGTGCGCCGGGTGGCGCGGTAGGCGTCGACCGAGTACCGCCGCCAGACCGCGACGACGGCGACCATGATCGGCAGGACGATGAAGGCGAGCAGGGCCAGTTGCCAGTTGATGAACAGCATGACGACGATGATCGCCAGCAGGACCAGCAGGTTGGCGGCGAGGCCGACCACACCGTCGCTGAACAGCTCGTTGATGACGGAGACGTCGTTCTGGATCCGGGTCATGACGGCGCCGACGCCGCGCCGGTCGGTGTACGACACGCTCAGCCGCTGGAGGTGGCGGAACATCCGGTCGCGGAGATCGTAGACGACCCGGTTGCCCAGCCAGGCCGTGAGGTAGATCTCCGCCCAGTTGCTGAAGAACCGGACGATCAGCACGACGACGGCGATGAACCCCAGCAGGTTGACGATGCCGGTCCGGTCGCTGAGATCGCCGTCGCCGGAGACCTGCTCGACGACCTGGCTCAGCAGGTAGGGGATCCCGAGGTCGGTCGCGATCCCCAGGACGACCGCGACGGCGACCAGCCAGACCCGGTTCCGGTACGGGTTCAGGTATTCCAGCAGGCGGCGCGCGATCCGGCCGTCGTAGGCCTTGCCGAGCAGGTCGTCCGGGTTGACGTTGGTCGAGACCATCTGGAGCGCGTCCCTCTGTTCGGTTGATCGTCATGGACCAGGCAGCTCAGTGGCCGGATGCGTGGGGCCTAGGACCGGTCCGGGGCGGCGGCGGGCTGGCCGGCCTGTCCGACCAGTTGCCGCTCCCCCCCGCCGGCGACCGTGCCGGGGACGGCATCGACCGCCCGCTGCTGGCTCTGGAGGTCGTAGAGATGCCGGTAGAAGCCGTCCTCGGCCAGCAGCTGGTTGTGCGTCCCGCGCTGGGTGATCCGCCCGCCCTCCAGCACCAGGATCTCGTCGGCGTCCCGGACGGAGTCCAGCCGCTGGGCGATCACGATGCTGGCCCGGCCCTCGCGGAGCCTGCGCAGTGCCGCCTGGATCGTCGCCTCGGTCTGCGAGTCGACGCTGGAAGTCGCGTCGTCGAGGATCAGGACGTGGGGGTTGCTCAGCAGCGCCCGGGCGATCGCGATCCGCTGCCGCTGCCCGCCGGACAGCGAGACGCCACGCTCGCCGGTCACGGTGTCGTAGCCCTCGGGGAAGCGGGAGATGAACCCGTGCGCCCCGGCGGACGTCGCCGCCGCGACGATCTCTTCCCGCGTCGCGTCGGGCCGACCGAAGGCGATGTTCTCGCTGATCGGCAGGCCGAAGATGAACGTCTCCTGGGAGACCGTCGAGACCTCCCGCCGCAGCGAGCCGAGCGTGACGTCGCGGACATCATGGCCGTCGATCGTGATCCGACCGGAATCGACATCGTAGAAGCGGGGCAGGAGCTGGGCGATCGTCGACTTGCCGGAGCCGGTCGGCCCGACCAGCGCCACGGTCTGCCCCGGGCGGACGCTGAACGAGATCTCGCTCAACGCCGGCTCGGTCGCCTGGAAGTACGTGAAGCTCACGTCCTCGAACCGGACCTCGCCCCTGACCGTCGCGTTGTCGAGCGCGATGGCGCCGGGCCGGTCGGCGATCTCCGGGGCCTGGTCCATGATCTCGAAGATGCGCTGGCCGGAGGCGATCGCCCGGGCGATCCGGTTGACGAGGAATCCCAGCCAGCGGACCGGCTCGGCGGCGATGACGAGGTAGCGGCTGAAGGCGACGAGGACGCCGACGGTGATCGCCCCGTCGATCACCTGCAACCCGCCGACCCAGATCACGGCGACGGTGCCGATCCCGGACAGCATCACGATCAGGGAGAACGAGAACGACCACTGGCGGCTGGCCCGCAGGTTCCGGTGGAACAGCTGGTTGAGCTCGCTCTCGAAGCGGCTGATCTCCTCGCGCTCCTGGGCGAAGGCGCGGACGACCCGGGTCCCGGCGACGTTCTCCTGCAGCTGGGCGGTCATGGAGCCGAACTGCGCCTGGATCCCGGCGAACAGCGGTCGCATGTTGATCCCGAAGCGATAGGTGAAATAGATGAGCGGGGGGAAGATGACCATCGAGAGCGTCGCGAGTTGCCAGTTCTCGATGTACAGGATGACCGCGACGAAGACGAGGGTCCCGACGAGCAGGGGGATGGTCCGGAGTCCGAACATGAGCATGCCGCGGACGTTGTTGATGTCATCGGTCGCCCGGGACATCAACTGCCCGGACGACGTCTGGTCGTAGAAATTGAACGGCATCGTCTGCAGGTGCCGGTAGAGGTCGTCCCGGATCTGGTAGCCCGCCTGCTCGGCGACGCGCTGCAGCAGGTAGACCCGGGTGAAGGTAAAGACCCCCTGGAGGACGGACAACCCGAGGTAGAGCAGGGCCATCTGTGTGAGGTAGGTCGTATCGCCGTTGGCGATGCCGTCGTCGATGGCGGTGGCGATCACCAGCGGCAGCGCCAGCTGGAACGCGAGGGCGATGAACAGGCTGACG
>CADCWK010000056.1 GCA_902806375.1 uncultured Thermomicrobiales bacterium | reverse complement strand
GGACTGGCGAAGAGTTCCTCGTATTGCCCGACCAGCGTGCGCCGCTCGGCGTCCGGGTCGGCGGCGGCGGCGATCTCCCGCCGGAACAGCAGCCCGACGGCCGCCTCCGGGCCCATCACGGCGATCTCCGCCTGGGGCCAGGCGAGATTGAGGTCGGCCCCGATGTGCTTCGAACACATGACGACGTAGGCCCCACCGTAGGCCTTGCGGGTGATGACCGTCAGCTTCGGGACGGTCGCCTCGGCGTAGGCGTAGAGCAGCTTGGAGCCGTGGCGGATGATGCCCCGGTACTCCTGCTCGGTCCCCGGCAGGAAGCCGGGCACGTCGACGAATGAGACCAGCGGCAGGTTGAAGGCGTCGCAGAAGCGGATGAACCGGGCGGCCTTGATACTCGCGTCGATGTCGAGCGTCCCGGCAAGGACGTTCGGCTGGTTGGCGACGACCCCGACCGACCGGCCGTCCAGCCGGGCGAAGCCGACGACGATGTTGGCCGCGTGCAACGCCTGGACCTCCAGGAAGCTGCCGTCGTCCAGCACTTCGGCCAGCACACCGTGCATGTCGTAGGGCCGGTTGGCCGCCTCGGGGACGAGCGTGTCGAGCACCGGTCGGTCATGGTCGTCCGGTTCGGGCGGCAGCGCCGGCGCGTCGTCGAGGTTGTTGGACGGCAGGTACGCCATCAGATCGCGCACCTGGGCGAAGAGGTCGTCCTCGTCGTCGGCCTCGAAGTGCGCCACACCGGTCGTCCGGCTGTGGGTGTCAGCCCCGCCGAGGTCCTCCTGGGTGACCGTCTCCCCGGTCACCGTCCGGATCACGTCCGGCCCGGTGATGAACATCTGGCTCGTCCCGCGGACCATGAAGATGAAGTCCGTCATGGCCGGGGAGTAGACGGCGCCGCCGGCACACGGTCCGGCGATGATGCTGATCTGCGGGACGACGCCGGACAGCCGGACGTTGCGAAAGAAGACATCGCCGTAGCCGGCCAGGCCCTCGACCCCCTCCTGGATCCGGGCGCCCGCCGAGTCGTTGATCCCGATCACCGGGCAGCCGTAGCGGGCGGCCAGGTCCATCAGCTTGACCATCTTCTCGGCGTACGCCTCGCCGAGCGAGCCGCCGAAGACCGTGAAGTCCTGGGAGAAGACCGCCACCCGGCGCCCGTCGATCTCGCCGAAACCCGTCACCACGCCATCGCCGTAGGGTCGCGAGCGCTCCAGCCCGAAAGCGGTGGCGCGGTGCTGGACCATCGCGTCGAGTTCCTCGAACGTTCCCGGGTCGAGCAGCGCCAGCACACGCTCGCGGGCGCCGCGCTTGCCCCGCTCGCGCTGGCGCCCGGCGGCGGCCGCGTGCTGCCGGGCGAGATCGTGCTCCCGGTCGGCGAGCCGGGCGGCTCGCGTCCGTTCGATCCCGGCACCATCGCCGGGGAGCGTCCCTCCGGTCCGGGCGGCAGCACCCGTCTTTTCGCTGGGAGAACTGGTCACACGTCGTCCGTTCCGGTCAGGTGCGGCATGGTCCCCGATCGGCGGGGCCAGGCGGAATCTTACCCAACCGGCAGGCGTTTGCCGCCTGCCGGTTGGGTTCAGGCTATCCTGACGGGACGATACCCAGTGATCGAGGCCGGCGCACGGACTCGGCGCCGTCAGCAGGGGGGTCCGTGTACCAGCAGATCGCCATCGCCCTGGATGGGTCCCCGGCGGCGCTGACCGCCGCCGCGTTCGCCCGGCATCTCGCCGCGAGGGTCTACCGGGTAGTCCATGTCGTCGAGACCGGCGGGCCGTTCAACCGGCCCGTCCGGCCCGAGGGGATCCCGGAGGCGGAGCGGGCGGAGCTGGTCGCCCGGATGCGGACGGCGGCGCGGAGCGCGATGGGACGGGCCGCGTCCGACACGGGTCTGACCGTCGAGATCCGCTCCGGCGATCCGGTCGACGAACTGATCGCGGCCAGCGAGTCAGCGGACCTGATCGTCCTGACGACCCGCGGCCGCGGGGTCGCCGGGCGGGCCCTGTTTGGCAGCGTCGCCGACGAGGTCGCGCGCCGTGGCGTCCGGCCGACCCTGGTGCTCCGGCCGGATCACGACCTGCGCTACCCCCAGCGGGTGATTGTGCCACTGGACGGCGGAGACGGCGCCGAGCGGGCGATCCCCGTCGCCCGATCGCTGGCGACGACACTGGGCTGTCCGGTCTTGCTGGTCCACGTCGTCGACCAGGAAGACCTCGAGGGAGCGCCGTTCAGCCAGGAGCCCGACACCGCCGCGGCCGACGACCAACCGGCCGGCCGGGACGCCGTCGCCACGGCCATCGATCAGGCCACTGCTTACCTCCGCCGGCATGAGCAGCGGCTCGGGGCCGACGGGCTGGTGGTCCAGCACCGGGTCGTCATCGGCGACACCATCCCGGCCCTGGTCGAGTTCGCCGACCCGGCCGACATCGTCGTCGTCGCCTCCCGGGGCAATGCCGGCCTCCGCCGTCTGGTCGATCCGAGCGTCGCCGAGCAACTGGTCCGCCATGCCCCCTCCCCCGTCCTCGTCGTCCACGACCGGACCCGGTCCGCGGACCACACCACCGTCGACCCGGTGCCGGAGGGCTGAGCGCCATCGACGGGGCCAGACGCCCCCAGCGGCGGGCCACTCGACGGCGATATCGTCGCGGGCCGCCTCAGGCGCTCAGCAATCCGGAACGGGATCACCGCTCAGTGCTCCCAGGTCCTCGGCCCGCTGGTCCCGGGACGGCACCATGGACCCGAGCGTGGCATACTCTGCGGCTGTCGCCCGTTGACTCCTCACATGGCCCCGGACACCGTCCGTCCGGTCACCGGTCCGACGAGATGTCCTCTCAGACCAGAAAGCGCGACCCCAGCCCGGATGAAGAGACACGCACTGACGACGGGGGTTGCCCCGCCGCCGACGGCCCCGCCACGGGAACGCGCGAGGTCCTGGCTGTTGCAGGGACACTCCCGCAGCCTTCCCGGACCCCACGCCCGCAAGCGAGACAACGAGACCTACCCGTGGTGGAAAGTCGTCTGCCTGACCGGCGTCGACTACTTCTCCACACTCGGCTACCAGCCGGGCATCGCCGCCTTGGCCGCCGGTGTTCTGTCGCCGGTCGCCACCCTCGTGCTGGTCCTGATCACGCTGTTCGGCGCCCTGCCGATGTACAAGCGCGTCGCCAGCAAGAGTCCGAACGGCGACGGGTCGATCTCCATGCTGGAGCGCCTGCTGCCGTGGTGGCAGGGCAAGCTGTTCGTCCTGGCGCTGATCGGCTTCGTGGTCACCGGGTTCATCATCACGATCACCCTCTCGGCGGCTGACGCGACGGCTCACATCGTCGAGAACCCGCTGACGGACTTCCTGCATGGGCATGAGATCGCGGTGACGCTCGTGCTGATCAGCCTGCTCGGGGCCGTCTTCCTGAAGGGGTTCGGCGAGGCGATCTCGACCGCGGTCGTCCTGGTCGTGTCGTTCCTGCTCCTGAACACGGTCGTCCTGGTTACGGGCTTCGTCCAGCTCGCCCAGCGGCCTGAACTGCTGTCCGACTGGCAGAACAATCTCACGGCCAGTTACGAGAACCCGTTCCTGATCCTCGGGACGGCCCTCGTCCTGTTCCCCGCGCTGGCGCTGGGGCTGTCCGGGTTCGAGACGGGCGTCCTCGTCATGCCCCTGGTCAAGGGCACGGCCGAGGACACGCCCACCCGTCCGGTCGGGCGCATCCGCAACTCGAAGAAACTGCTGACGGCGGCGGCCTCCATCATGAGCGTGATGCTGCTGGCGAGCAGCCTCGTCACGATCACCCTGATCCCGGAGGAGGCGTTCGAGCGCGGTGGCGAGGCCAACGGCCGGGCGCTGTCGTACCTCGCCCATCAGTACCTGGGCGACATCTTCGGGACGGCCTACGACGTCAGCACCGTCATGATCCTGTGGTTCGCGGGGGCGTCCGCGCTGGCTGGCCTGCTGAACATCGTCCCCCGGTATCTGCCCCGCTACGGGATGGCGCCCGACTGGGCCCTCGCGACCGGACCGCTCGTGCTCATCTTCACCCTGGTCTGCTTCATCGTCACGATCCTGTTCAGCGCCGATGTCGACAGCCAGGCGGGCGCCTACGCGACGGGTGTCCTCGCCATCATCACCTCCGCCACCATCGCCGTGACGCTGTCGGCCCGCCGTCATCAGGACGCGCGGGGCGTGCTCATGTTCGGCACGATCGCCGTGATCTTCATCTACACGACGATCGTGACCATCGTCGAGCGTCCCGAGGGGCTGGGCATCGCCCTGATCTTCATCGGGGCGATCGTCGCCATCTCGCTGGTCTCCCGCGTCTGGCGGTCGACCGAGCTGCGCGTCACCCGGGTCGTGCTGGACAAGACGGCCGAGCGGTTCATCCGGGAGACGACGCAGCAAGCCCGGGAGATCCGCATCATCGCCAACAACCCGGACGGTCGTTCCAAGCGTGAGTACCTGATCAAGGAGCGCGAGGAGCGGGAGGCCAGCCACATCCCGCTGCGCGACCCGGTCCTGTTCCTGGAGGTGAACGTCCCGGACGCCTCGGAATTCTCCCAGACCGTCCGGATCAAGGGCGTCCAGATCAACGAGTTCCGGGTGCTGCGGGCCGAAGGGGCCGCCGTCCCCAACACGATCGCCGCCGTGCTGCTCGACCTCCGTGACCGCACCGGCAGGAAACCCCACGTCTACTTCGGCTGGACCGAGGGCAACCCACTCAAGTACCTCGCCCGGTTCGTCCTGTTCGGCGAGGGCGACATCGCCCCACTGACGCACGAGATCCTTCGCCAGGCCGAGCCGGATCCCCAGCGACGCCCCGCGATCCATCTCGGCTGAGCCCCACCGCCGGGCACGAAGAGGCCCCGGACCGGTCGGTCCGGGGCCTCGCGCATCGTCACCGTGCTCTGCCGAAGACGGGCGGATTCCCCGGTTGGGTCAGGGACTCCCCTGCCCGGAACCGGTGAGTCGACGACCCCTGAAGCGAAGGGAGCGAGCCGGGAACCAGGGAGGGGTCAGCTCGTGACCGGCGTGGCGCGATCGACCCCACGAGCGTTCGGCCAGGATCGGCTCAGGAACCCTGCCGGCTGTCGCGCCACTGGATCAGTTCGCGGAGCGGCCCAAAGTCGTAGTCCGGTCCGTCCACCCCGACGATCAGGTGCGTGATCCCGTTGGCAACGTACTCGTCGGCGCGGGACACCATGGCGTCGTCGATCATGATCGACCGCTCGATCTCGGCCGGGTTGCGGCCGACGGTCGCGCAGTGGGCGTCGATCACGCCGCTGAGTTCGCCGGCCAGGGCGGGATCGCCGAACCCGTTCCAGATCTGGGCGTGCTTCGCGACCAGCTTGAGCGTCACCTTGCGCCCGCTGCCGCCGATCAGGATCGGGATGCCCGCCGTGCCACCGACCGGAGCCGGGTTGAGCTGCTCCCAGCGCTCACGGATGACCGGCAGCGCCTCGCCGAGGTCGCGGAGGCGGTCCGGCGCGGTCCCGAACTCATAGCCGTACTCGTCGTAGTCCCGCTGGAACCAGCCGGAGCCGATCCCGAGGATCAGCCGGCCCTCTGAGATGTGGTCGACCGTCCGGGCCATATCGGCCAGCAGGTTCGGGTTCCGGTAGGAGTTGCACGTCACCAGGGCACCGAACTGGACCCGGCTGGTCACCTCGGCCACCGCGGCGAGGATGCTCCAGCACTCGAAGTGCTTGCCGTCTGGGTCACCACTGAGCGGGTAGTAGTGATCCCAGTTGTACAGCGTATCGGCACCGAGCTCCTCGGCGTCGATCCAGGCCTGCCGCATGCCCTTCCAGTCGCTGTGCTGGTTCTTGATCTGTGCGCCGACGCGAATCGTTGCCACGGTCACATCCTCCAGGTCGGGCGCGCGACCACTCGGTCCGCCTTGCGCGGGGCGCCCATCGACCACGTGGCGAAGCAAGAGCGTGGCCGCGACCCTGCCGCTCCGCCGGCGACGACTCGCCACCGGCGTCGGAGACGGTCGGTCCTACCCATCCAGCACACTGGCCCGCCAGCGGCCGAGCAGCGCGAGGTGATCGGCGACGGTGACCGAGCCGGTGTTCATCGTATCGAGCGCGACGTGGGTGGCGCCGATGGCCTCCCAGCGCTCGGCCGTCTCGCGCCATGTCGCCGGGTCCGCCTTGAGGGAAATCGTCGGCTCGAACCCGATCGCCGCCGGGTCCCGGCCACTGGCGACGGCGACCCGTCGGACCCGCTCGATTCGCTCGGCCATCGCCGCGTCCGGGGTCCCGAGCGGGAACCAGCCGTCACCGATCCGCCCGACCCGGTCGAGCGTGACGTCGGCCGACCCGCCGATCCAGACCGGGATCGGCCGCTGGACCGGCATGTACGTCAGCCCGGCGCCAGGGATCCGGTGATGGGCGCCGGTGTAGTCCAGCGACGGCTCGACCCAGAGCCGCCGGAGCAGGTCGATCTGCTCCTCGACGCGGCGGCCACGGGTCCGGAAGTCCTCGCCCAGCGCCTCGTACTCGACCGGGTTCCAGCCGACCCCCACGCCCAGACGGAACCGTCCGCCGGTCAGGATATCGACCTCGGCCGCCTGCTTGGCGACGAGGGTCGTCTGGCGCTGTGGCAGGATCAGGACATCGGTCACGAGTTCCAGGCCCGGCGCGATCGCGGCGATGAAGCCGAGCAGGACGAAGACCTCGTGGAAGCCGTCGTCGAGGTCATACCCCGTCCAGCCCGGCCGGTCGGTCGTGTCGGCACCGAGGACGTGGTCATAGATGACGAGATGGTCGAAGCCGAGTGCCTGGACCCCGGCCACGTACTCCCGGATCGCGCCAGTATCCGGTCCGATGTCCCGCTGCGGGAAGACCACGCCATATCGCATCGCTGTCAACCGCTCCTGATCCGTGCGTACCGAGGCCCGAGAGGTGGGCCACCGGGTGGGTCCGAGGCCGTCAGCGATCGACCAGCGACCGGAGGACGAACAGGGCGTTGGCCGGGCGCTCGGCGATCCGACGGGTGAAGTACGGGTACCACTCGGTGCCATACGGGACGTAAATCCGGACGTTGTGGCCGGCCTGGCGGAGATTGACTTGCTCGTCCCGCCGGACGCCGTACAGCAGCTGGAACTCGTAGGAATCAGGGCTCAGGCCGAGCGTGGTCGCCCGCTCCTTGGTCAGCTCGATCAGCGCCGGGTCATGCGTGCCGATCGCCGGGTAGGGCGCGCGACCCAGCATCCGGACCAGCAGCATACGGTAGGCGTTGTCGACGGCCTCCCTGCCCTGGAACGCGACACTTGCCGGCTCGGCGTAGGCGCCCTTGACCAGCCGGATGCGGATGTTCTTCCGGGTCAACCGCTCGACATCGGCCTCGGAGCGCCGCAGGTAGGACTGGATCACCGTCCCGACGACACCGGGGTACTCGGCGTGGAGCCGCTCGGTGATCGCGATCGTCTGCTCCGTGTAGGCCGAGCCTTCCATGTCGATCCGGACGAATCCCTTCACCTCGGCGGCACGGCGCAGGACCGGCAGCATGTTGGCGTGGGCGACCTCGTCTCCGAAGTCCAGCCCGAGCATCGTCAGCTTGACGGAGATGTTCGGTTCCAGCCCGGCGGCGGCCAGCTCGCTCAGGATCGTCGTGTAACTGTCGACGGCGGTCGTCGCCTCAGCTGCCGTCCGGACGTTCTCCCCGAGCTGGTCGAGCGTCGCGGTCAGGTCGCTCTCCGCCAGCCGCCTGACCTGGACGAGGGCCAGGTCGAGCGTCTCACCCGCCACGAATCGGCTGACGAGCCCCCCGCCGCTGCGCCGGATCGTCCGCTCGACCACGGGGTTGTCGGCGACGGCGAGGATCGGACGACGAAACACCTGCTGGAGATCCATGGGGACGATTCCTCTTCCCGCCCGGAGGGGCGTCGGGGCGCTGGCACGGTGACGGGTCGATGGCTGCACCCGGGAACGGGAAGCAGGCGGGTCGCCCGGAGCGGCAGCGCGATCGGGCGAAAGTATCCCACTTCACCGGGCCGTCGGTGCGCGCATCCGGTCCGTGGGTGCCTCGTCCGAACGGGCCTGGCCTGGCCACGGGCTTGCAGCGGACCGCACAAAGAACGGCCATTTGGAACGTCCCCCGGAGACCCGGCTCGCCGCCGGAAGGTTAACATCCGTTGTTCGCACCGGGTTATGGGCGGAAACATCTTGTTGCGTGGCGGCCCCTTGAGTATGCTAGGCGGGTCGCGTGGTCCATGGTCACAACGTCCTCGCGCAAACCGCCAGGTGTGCACACCCGGCGGATCGTTGTTTCTCTGCACGCCAGGTCATGGACGACTGGCGCGCAAAGGTCACAGCTGCGGTACGGGCAACCAAGGGCGCCCAGAACACGCGGCGGGAGCACAAAGGTCAATGGCAACCGGAACGGTCAAATGGTACGACACGGAAAAGGGCTTCGGCTTTGTCAGCCGCGACGATGGAGCGGGCGATATCTTCGTCCACCGGTCGGCCCTTGGTTTCGAAGTGCTGGGTGAGGGCGACCGCATCCAGTTCGACATCGTTCCCGGCCCGCGTGGCGAGAATGCCGCGCAGGTCGAAGTACTCGAGCGGAGCTCGACGCCCCCGCGCCCCAAGCGCGAGCGCAGCGACTATGGCGACAGCTATGGTGGTGGCGGCGGTTCTTCTTACGGTGGCGGCGGCGGTGGCAGTAGCTACGGCGGCAGCTCCTCCTATGGCGGCGGTGGCGGTAGCTACGGCGGCGGCTCGTCTTATGGCGGAGGCGGCGGCTTTGGCGGCGGCGGTGCTCGTCGTGGGTTTGATAACGTGGACTATGACTCTCTTCCTCAGGCTTCCGGTACGGTGAAGTGGTACGACCCGGACAAGGGTTTCGGGTTCGCTTCGCAGGACGGCAGCAGCGATGACGTCTTCGTGCATCACTCCGCGCTCTCCGGGGACATCCCGGCCGAGGGTGATCGCATCGAGTTCCGCGTCAACGCCGGCCAGAAGGGTGCCCGCGCCGAGCAGGTCACCATCGCCGAGCGCAGTGGCAACCCGCCGCGCCAGCGCCGCGACAACTTCGGCTCCTACTAGGCTTCACGCCTTACCGGCCGCCGGGCCACTCCTGCCCTTGGGTAGATGATCCGGCACCACACACCCAACGGGTCCGCGACGGTGTCGTCGCGGACCCGTTGGGTGTTTTCAGGGCCGTCCCCCTTGCCTGGCGGTTTGTCCCCGGCACCCGGCCCGGCGATACTTGGGTGGTTGTCTCCGGACGGGTCCGACCGGGACCGGCCGGAGAGTCATCGCGACGGCGGCTCACCCGCCGGAGGAGCAACGTCCCATGCGTCTGGCCATCGCGGGCCTCGGCGGCTGGGGTCGCAACTGGGCGACCCTGATCCAGACCACGGACGACTACGAGATCGTCGACATCATCGACCCGTCCGCCGCGTCCCGGGAGTGGGCGACCGCCAACCTCGGCCTCTCGACCGCGCACGTCCACGCCGACCTGGAGACGGGCCTGGCCGACAGCGACGCCGAGGGTGTCCTCGTCCTTACCCCGCCGGATACCCACCGGGCTGGAGCGGAAGCCGCGCTGGCGGCCGGCAAGCACGTCCTGATCGAGAAGCCGGTCTCGACCAACATCGCCGACGCCCGCGCGGTGATCGCCGCCGCCGGGGACGCCAACCTGACCGCCATGGTCAGTCAGAACTACCGGTACAGCCGCCCGGCCCGCCGCATCCGCGAATTGATCCTCGGCGGCGGGATCGGCGATGTCCTCTCCGTGCGCAACGCCTACCGGCGCAACTTCCGGCTGCACCTCAAGCCGGGCGACTTCCGCTGGAAGATGCCGGATCCACTCCTGTTCGACATGAGCATCCACCACTTCGACCTGCTCC
>CADCWK010000055.1 GCA_902806375.1 uncultured Thermomicrobiales bacterium | reverse complement strand
GTCATATCGATCCCCGTCCCCCTCCGATGTCCCATGGCACCGGTCAACCGCCCGGTGGGACGGCGACCGGTGTGGCCGCCGGACCGGGCGGTGCCGCGGGAGCGACCGGCGTCGCCGCCGGGCCATCGACCCCGGCGGGAGGTGTCGCCGCACCGGTTCCCATGTCCAGCGTCTGGCCAACGCTCACCGCCCCCTCTGGCGCGATGATCGGGGCGATCCCGTTGTAGGCGTCCCACACCACCCGGCTGGTGTAGTCCCCGGCGGTGAACTCCAGCGAGCAGGGCAGCCCGGCGGCGTCGATGCTGACGATCCGTGTCATCGCGTCGCCCGTCTGGCCGGTGTCGGTCCAGCGATAGGCGGCGCACTGCCGGTCGCCGACCATGACCGGGTCGAGGGGCGTCAGTTCGCGCTCGCGGGTATCGGGCTGCAGGTCCGCCAGCGGCGACCGGAAGGCCGCCGCCTCCGGCCCGATGAAGCCGGACAGGAACTGGCCGATGCTGCTGTCGGGAGCGATGAACGACGGGTCGAGGCTGACCCAGGTCACGGCGTCCAGGTCGGGACGGATGGCGAGCTGGGTGAAGCGACCACGGGCGTAGACCTGCCCACCCGCCGCCGTGAACTCCGAGACGCCGCCACCGCTGATCTCCAGGTAGTGGCGCTGGTCCGGCAACACGACCTCGTCGATCGCCGACTGGTACGTCGCGCTCGGGTCCGGCAGCGCCCCCGAAACGGGTGGCGCCGGTAACGGGATGAGCGAGAGGTCGCCGGTCCCCTGGACCGTCGTGACCCGGTAGCTCCCGACCGCCCGCCAGGCGGCGTCGATCTGGTCGGCCAGTTCCCCGACCAGTCGCGGCGCTGCCTGCCCGTCGGTCACGCCGGTGATCGGCCCAGACACTGCGGGCACGGTCGCCGTCGGCGCCGCGTCGTCATCACCCCCGGTGGAGCAGCCGGAGAGGACAAGGACGGTTACCAGCGCCAGCGCGGCCAGACGAGGGGCGCGAGGGCGCCGTGGGTAACGACCAGGGGAAGCGCTGGGCCAGGGCAGGTACATCTGTGGGATTCCTCATCAATGACCGGCAAGCGATGCATCAGGACCTCGGCGGGCACGGACGAGAGCGGTCATGCCCCCGGGTGAGTCGCGGTCACCGTCCGGACGGCAAGCCTAGCAGCCAGGAGCTGGCGGGACGGGGCACCGTTGTCCTGTGCACCGTTGTCCTGTGCACGACCGACTACCCGTCGATGGGCAACGGCGCGACCGGGGTGGTTTCCCGCCCGCCACTGCCAGGGTGCGCCACGCGCAGTCACGTCCGTCCCTATCCCCTTTGACCTTGCAGCACTGGAGGGTAGTGGACCGACCGGATGGCCAGGAGATCGTGGTGACAGGTTCACCGGATCGGCCCTGCACCCGACAGCCGGAGGCGGAGCGGTCTCCAGGAGACCCTTGACAGCACCTTCTGTGATCACTGAATGGGTAATTCCACGCATTCGGCGGCGCCGAGCGATCCGTAGACTCCTACGCACGAGCATCGCGGCGTATCACGGCATTGATGGGTGTATCGACCTGGCTGCCCATGGTCCACACGGGCTGCCATTCGTGTTCCCGCCGCAGGTGCCACCGGTGCCATCCGGCATGCCTGACGCGGCACCGTCCGGTTCGGCCCGGACCGTGCCGACCGGTGGAATGGTTCGGAACTGTTCCTCGCAAGGAGAGGACGTCGCTATGGGAACTGCGCAGATCGGCATGGGTCCGTGGGAACTACGCCTCTCGATCGGGCGGCGGGCCGGGAGCCGGCGATGGGCTCGGCGTCCGGGGACGATTCCGGTCGCAATGACGGCGCGGGCCGATCTCCCGCCCGCTGCCGGACCGACCGAACAACGCCTCGAGCGGTGGGAGCGCGAGGCCACCGCCGATGAGGCCCGGCGATCGTGCCTGGTCCAGGCTAGCCTGCTCGGGACCAGGAACTGACGGTCGAGACGAATCGGACCGGAAAACGGAAGCGGGAGACAGATGGTCGGCGCGCCCCCCTCAGAACGGCAGCCATCTGTCTCCACACCTGCTGTAACGCGCCCGGCACGAGATGGTTTCGCGATCCCGATCGACGGTCCTCGGTGTTCGGCGAGGCCCGGGCCGGCGAGCCGACCGAGGCTACTCCTCGCGCGCGGCCAGCTCGATCTCCAGGTCCAGTTCCTCGTCGCCCCGCAGGATCTGGAACGTGACGGTGTCGCCAGGCTCGAAGCCGAACAGCAGCTCCAGGAAGGGCGACTGCTGGTCGATCGGCTGGTCGTCGAGGGCGAGGACGATGTCGCCCTCCCGGATGCCAGCCTCGCTGGCGGGGGACCCGGGCTCCGGGTCCGTCGTCACGATCTCGCCGTAGCTGACCGGGAGCCCGTACTGGGCCGCCAGCGTCGGGCTGACGGCGACGCTCTGGATGCCCAGATACGGGTAGACCACTTCTCCATCCGCGATCAGGGTCTCGACGACCTGGGCGACCGTGGTCGACGGGATCGCGAAGAACAGCCCCTGGATCGGCGTGCCGTCCGCCGACGACGGGATCCCGAGCGTATTGACGCCGACCACACTGCCGTCGAGCGTGAACAGGGGACCGCCGGAGTTGCCCGGGTTGATCGCGGCATCATGCTGGACGAGATTGGAGTAGAGGCCTCCGCCGAACTCGGCGTTGGTCCGGCCGATCGCGCTGACGATCCCCTCCGTGACGGTGTTGCTGAAGGCACCGAGCGGTGAGCCGATCGCCAGCACCCCCTCGCCGGGTCGGAGCCGATCGCTGTCGCCGAAGGCCACGAAGGCCGGCACGTCGTCCCTGACCCGGAGGACGGCGAGGTCGCTGACCGCGTCGGCACCGATCAGTTCCGCGTCCCGGGTCGAACCGTCGGAGAGGACGACGAGGAAGTCCGACCCACCGGCGACCACGTGCTGGTTGGTCACGATATACCCGTCGTCGTTGACGAAGAACCCCGTCCCGGCGCCGACCTCGACCGCCTCGGCCCCCTCGAGGGCCTGCGATTCCTGCCGGTTGATCACCGTCACGACGGCGGGAGAGATCCGGGCGACCACATCCGCCGTGTTCTCGACGCCGGCGACGTTCGCGAGGGTGACCGGCGTCGAGAACTGCAGCGCCGAGACGAGCTCCCGTGTCCCACCGCCCGACTCATCGCCGGTCCGGGTCAGGTACAGGGCCGCGGTCGAGATGCCGAGCACCAGGACGAGCCCGCTCAGCAGGAGGGTGAGCCATGGGATGCCCGGAGCCCGACCAGCCGCCCGGCCGGATGGCGCCGGGGTATCGGGCGGGAGCCAGGTTGGCTGGTCACCCGGCGCCGACCGGCCATCAGGGATCCGCTGCCACGGCGACGCGCCATCGTCCGCCCTCACGGAAGCGCCAGGGACCGGCCGCCCAGGATCGCCCCAGGCAGGGCCGGGGGGAACGGGGCGCCGGGGATCGTACTGGTCGGTCATGGTCGTCTTTCCGGGCTCGAACGCTGGGCGCTGGACTGAGAGGCAGCGCCGCCTGCCGGAGCAGGAACCGTGCCGGTCAGGCAACCCGCGCGGCGTGGAGTGAGGGCGGACATCGTCTCCCCGAATGGTGCTCCACTGGCCCCCGGAACGTCCCGGGCCGGCTCATTCCGGCCGCACGGCACGCCGAAAAATGAAGCGGGACCGGAGGTGGCGGGGGTTCCACCATTCCGGTCCCTGGCTGGACATCCGACCGGTGGCTGTGGCTGGCAACCACCGGTCCGTGTTGCGTCGCGCTGGCTGGCCGCGACGCACCGTTTGTCCATACCTCATGTGTGCACTGACCGGGCCACCGTGGTAGCGACTGTCAGAGGTTCGACCGGTCCGATCGGCGGCCTGATGGCAGCGCGGAGGGACTGGCCAGGTCCCGTTCGCGACCGGAGTCGCTGGCGGGAGGCTACGAGATCGGCAGCGGGCCGGGAGGAGGGGGATCGGCACCGTTATCCGCACTCGTATACACATGATACTGACTCAGAGTCACGAGAACCGGTGCGAACGGATACGATTTTCGGCCCGTTCGCGCCGGGATTTTGAACGGGTTGACTCAGTGCACCGGGCGTTAGGGAGACTGGGCCGACAGCGTCGCCGTTGCGGTCGGGCCATGGCCGTGGCGGCGAACGAGCTGGCCAAGGGTGACTCCGTCTGACCGGCGACTACCCGAAGGACGAAGGCTGCCCGGGGCGTCCAGATCCACCCGCTGACCTCATCTGCCGTCCCGGATCGGGCACCGCATGGCGGAGGCGGTTCCGGCGACGCTCCTGACGGCCCGGGATAGGGCACAATGGGATGGACACACGGCGATTCGCTCGTCAGCCGGCCCGGCCCGTCGCCGGGTTCGCGGCCCCCAGTTCAGAGGCAAGACATGGTATCGGTACTGCTGGTCGACGACCATCCCGTCGTCATCGAGGGCCTGCGCAAACTGCTCGCGACCACCGAGGACATCAAGGTCACCGGCGAGGCCCACGACGCGGCTGGCGCCATCGAACAGGCCAGGGCCCTCCGACCGGACGTCATCCTGCTCGATCTGCGGATGCCCGGCGCCAGCGGCGTCCAGGCGATCCGTCGCCTCCGGGAGCAGGAGTGGCCCGGGGCGGTGCTGATCCTGACGTCCTACGGCGACCAGGCCTACGTCCGCCAGGCGATCGAAGCCGGAGCCGATGGCTACCTGCTGAAGAACGCCCCGACCGAGGACCTGATCGCCGCGATCCGCGCCGTTGCCCGCGGCCGGCGCCAGCTCAGCCCGGAACTGCTCGACGGGATCCTGGCCCAGTTCAGTGGCCTCGCCCGTGAGGCCACCCGCCGCGACGCCGACCTCAGCGATGATGACCGCGAGATCCTGCGACAGGCCAGCCAGGGGTCGACCAACCGCGAGATCGGCGTCGCGACCGGTCGCAGCGAGATCGCGATCAAGAAACGGCTCCAGGTCATCTTCGCCAAGCTGGGCGCCGTCGACCGGGCCCATGCCGTCGCCGAGTCGATCCGACGCGGGCTGATCTAGAGCCAGGACCGGCCGGAATACGTACACCGGTCCAGTGGCCGATGTCCGGTCCGTGGACTGTCCGGATCTCCCGGGCCGGGCGATGCCCCGTCTGATGCGATCGGTCCGGGGAGACGCCTTCTCCCTGTCGCCGCGGCGCGCACATCCCACCGGAGAACGACCCATCCTGCACTCGTTGGTGCGATCTCTCGAGGATCGACAGGCGCCCGTGGAAGGCCCCCCACCGTACCGCCCGCTCCGGGCGGTCTCCACCACCAGGCCGGCAGCGAGCCCGCGTGATCGCCTGCGGTTCGTCGACAACCTCCGGACCATGCTGACGATCCTGGTGATCCTCCACCACCTGGCCGTGACCTACACCTGGTCGCAGGGCTGGTACTACCACGAGCCGCTGGGCGACGGTGCCGCGTTCCACGTCCTGTCGGTCTTCATCATGCTGACCCAGGCGTTCTTCATGGGCGCGTTCTTCCTGATCGCCGCCTACTTCATCCCCGGGTCGTTCGAGCGACGCGGGGCTGTCTCGTTCGCAGGCGAGCGCCTCCTCCGGTTGATCGTCCCGCTGCTCGTCTACCGTTTCGTCCTCGCCCCGGCGACCTCGCTGGCCGTCGGCTGGTTCGCCTACGACCAGCCGCCGACCGTGGCGGGGTACTGGGCCACCAACAGTCCCGGACCGCTCTGGTTCCTGGAACTGCTCCTGGTCCTGACGATGGGCTGGGTCGTCTGGCGCCGGTTCCGGCCCGAGCGGTTGCCGGCGATCCCGTGGAAGACCGCCCCACCCCGCTGGCCCGGCGTCGCGACCTTCGCGCTGCTGCTTGGCCTCGGCACCTGGCTGTTCCGGATCTGGATGCCGGTCTATTCCTACATCGAGTGGATCGACTTCCCGACACCGGCCTATCTCCCGCAGTACGTGTCGCTGTTCGTGGTCGGGCTAGTCGCGTACCGGCGCGAGTGGTTCACGCTGATCCCGGACCGGCTGGGCGTGGCCGGACTCGTCGCGCTCGTCACCGCCTCGTGCACCCTGCTGCCCCTGAGCATGGTCGGACCAGACCTCTCGTGGACCGGGAACGGCACCCCGCAGTCGCTGGCCTTCTCCCTGTGGGAGGGGATCTTCAGTACCGGGATCTGCCTCGCGCTGCTGGCCTGGTTCCGGAACCGCTGCGACTGGCAAGGACCGCGGCTGCGCTGGCTGTCGAACGCCAACTACGCGGTGTACGTGGTCCACGCCCCGGTGATCGTCCTGATCGCCCTGGTCCTGATGCCGCTCGGCGTCCCGATCCTCGTCAAACTGATCATCGCGGTCTCGGCCGGGATCCCACTCTGCTACCTCACCGCGGGGCTGCTGCGCCGCATCCCCGGGGTCGCGCGCGTGCTGTGACGCCCGCCGGCTCCCCATCGGCGCCATGCCCACCGCGGTTGTGCCCGCGTGGCATGGCACCGATGGGACGAAACGGGGTAGAATCGCTCGTTGCGTTCCGCCGGCAGGGCCGGAGCCGGCAGTCGCGCTCGCGCGAAGGCCCGGTCTCGGCTATGCTTGTGCGCTGTTCAGTCATCGTCGGGGCCCCACGTGGTGGCGGACCGGCGGGGGTCGTCCGCGCCGGCTGAGACCAGACGACCGCGAGACGAAAGCGGGCCCCCCGGTATGGGGAGGCACCAGATCGACGGATTGTGAGGCAACCATGGCAAAGGCCAAGAAGGGCGACCGGATCGTCGTCAAGCTGCGCTCGACCGAGAGCGCCCACTTCTACACGACCGAGAAGAACAAGCGGAGCGACCCGGCCCGGCTCGAACTGATGAAGTACGACCCGACGATCCGGCGCCACGTCATGTTCCGCGAGACCCGCTAGCACGGCGGGACGACGTCCAGACCAGTACGACGGTCCAAGGAGTAGACAGACCAATGGCTGATTCGACGCAGACAAGCGAGCAGGGTCGCCCGGCCGGCGACCAGGGTGCCCGCTCCCGGTTCTCCACCGGTGCCCAGCGTTCCGCCGGCGGTGACCGCCCCGATCGTGGCGAGCGCCCCGAGCGTAGTGGTGACCGGCCCGGTGGTGGCGACCGTCCGGGCGGCTTCGGTGGCCGTCCCGGTGGCGGTGGCGACCGCCCCAGTGACGGCGACCGGGGTGACCGGCCCGGCGGTGGCGATCGCGGCGAGCGTCGCGGTGGTCGCGGCGGCGGCTTCGGTGGCCGCGGACGCGGCCGCAAGGAGCCCATCTTCGCTCCCGGCGAGGTCGTCGACTACAAGGATGTCCAGCGTCTGCGGCGCTGCCTCGACGAGCGGGGCAAGATCTCCAACCGGCGCAAGACCAACTGCAACGCTGGCCAGCAGCGCGCCCTGACCGTCGCGATCAAGCGCGCCCGGCACATGGCCCTCCTGCCGTTCGTCTCCGACGGCCGCCGCTAACCGGCGCCGCGACGCAGCAGCCCGACCAGCCGGCCGATGATCGTCCCCAGCGCCCCTCCCCGGAACCGGGGAGGGGCGCTGGGCGTCTCTGGAGCCAACACCGAAGGCATGATGCATCCGGACTCCATCTGTCCGGTAGACCCGCTACGCTGAGCCGACCCCCGCGATCTCGCGTGCGCCACGAAGGGAGGATGCGATGACCAGCCCACAGCTTGCCGCGCCCGACCCCGTGAGCGCACCGACCTATGGCGATGTCCTCGCCAGCCGTGACTTCCGTCGCCTCTGGGGCGCCACGATCTCGGCGAATCTGGGCGAGTCGATCGCGCAGGTGGCCTTGCCCCTGCTGGTCTTCGCCATCACCGGGTCGGTCGCGACGCTGGGCCTGGTCGCGGCCCTGTCGATGCTGCCCAAGGTCGTCCTGGCCCCGTTCGCCGGCGTGCTGGCGGACCGGGTCAACCGCCGGTCGATCATCCTCGTCTGCGACATCGGCCGCATGGTCGCCGTCTGCTTCCTGCCCTTCGCCGGCTCGGCCGTCCAGATCACGGCCATCGCGCTGGTCGTCGCGACCTTCACCGCCCTGGCCCGTCCGGCCGAGATGGCCGCCGTCCCGATGGTCGTCGGCGAGCCGCTCCTCATCCGCGCGCTGTCCCTGATCCAGGTCACCGGCGCCACGATCCGGGTGATCGGCCCGACGATCGGCGCCGCCCTCGTCACCGTCCTTGGTGCCGGACCCACCTTCTTCGCCCAGGCGATCTGCTTCCTCGCCTCGGTCGTGCTGGTCTTCGGGCTCCGGCTCCCGAACGTCGCGCCCCGCTCCGGAGCGGTCGCCGGGCCGCCGCTGCGGGAGGAACTGACGGTCGGGTTCCGGGTGATGTGGCGCCAGCGGGCGATCCGCGCCATCGTCGGCGCCGAGATGGTGTGGGGCGGCGCCGGCACCGTCATGGCGATCGGTCTCCTCGCCTACACCAACCTCACGCTCGACCTCGGCGACCGGGCCGGGACCGTCTTCGCGCTCCTGATCGCGGCGTTCGCGGCCGGGACGGCCGTCGGCGGGCTGCTCGCCAGCCGCGTCGAGGGGCGGCTCGGCCGGTCGTTCATGCTGGGCTTCGGCTATTTCGCCCCGCTGCTGCTGATCGCCGTCGCCTTCGTCCCACCGCTGCCGGTGGTCGCGGTCGCCCTGTTCCTGTTCGGCCTGTCCGATAGCTGGCTGGTGATCGCGTCCCAGCAACTGGTCGTCGAGCGCATCCCGGATACCGAGCGTGGTCGCTTCTACGCCGTCTGGACGGCCCTGATCACGCTGGCCTGGGCGGGCTGGAACGGTCTGCTCGGCAACCTGACCGACTGGCTCGGCGCCCCGGCCGTCTTCCTGATCGTCGGCCTCGCCTGCGGTCTCGGCTGCCCGCTCGTGCTGCTCCTGACGGGGACGATCCGGGAGCTGCTCGTCAGCGAGAAGCGTCCCACGGCGACCGCGCGGCCGGAATCGTCCGTCCTGCCTGGCTGACCGGCACCCATCCCGCCTGCCGGACGCGGTCCCGGTCCCGGTCCCGGAAACGACTCTCCAGCCCCAGACGCCGGGGAGGGACCTGTCTGCCGCCTGCCCGCTTCGAGGGGAACCGCGCGGTCCCGAGCGGATGCCGAATCAGCCAGCGTGGTGATGACCCATGTCGGACCAGACGATCACCGCTGACGACCTTCAACCCGCGCCGTCCAACGCGGAACTGTTCGCCAACCGGGACTTCCGCCGGCTCTGGGTCGCGACCAGCGCCGCCAGCCTCGGCGACTCGATCGCCCAGGTCGCGTTGCCGTTGCTGGTCTACGCGCTGACGGGGTCGGAAGCGCTGGTCGGGCTGGTCTTCGCGATCGCCGTCCTGCCCGACGTCGTCCTCGCCCCGATCTCCGGCATCCTCGCCGACCGGGTCGACCGCCGCCGGATCATCCTGAGCGCCGACATCGGCCGGGTGATCGCCGTCTGCTTCCTGCCCTTCGCCGGGGAGATCTGGCAGATCGTCACGGTCGCGGTGATCGTCGCCTCGTTCACGGCGCTGTCCCGCCCGGCCGAGCTGGCGGCGGTCCCGATGGTGGCCGGGGAGCGGCTGGTCCTGCGGGCCGTCTCCCTGACGATGGTCAGCGGCGCCGCGATCCGGGTGATCGGGCCGACGATCGGGGGCGTGCTCGTCACGACGGCCGGCCCGGGCCCGACCTTCTTCGCCCAGGCGCTCTGCTTCGTCGTCTCGGCGATCATGATCTCCGGTCTCCGCCTGCCGGAACGGTCCGCCCCGCCGCTTGGACAGGCGAGCGCGGCCACGAGCCGGATCAGCGCCCTGACCTTCGGCTTCCGGGTGATGTGGCGCCAGCGGGCGATCCGGGCCATCGTCGGGGCGGAGATGGTCTGGGCGGGGGCCGGGACCCTGCTCGCGATCGGACTCGTCGCTTACACCCAGGACACGCTCGACCTCGGCGAGAATGCCGGGACG
>CADCWK010000054.1 GCA_902806375.1 uncultured Thermomicrobiales bacterium | reverse complement strand
GGTTGCGGGCGCTCCTCGTCCGTGCACAATCCGTTCGCTGGTCCGCAGGCGCTGCTCGCTCGCAGCCGGGTCCAGCCCCGGGATCGGTCGATGGGAGGGGTGACCGTGGCGATCGAGGAGATCATCGTCCGGCGGCCAGCGGACCTGGAGCCGTACGTCGACGACATCGTCCGCGTCTACGACCGTGCCTTCCGGGAGCCGCCCTACAACCACAACGCCATCGCGGCCGATGGCTTCCGCGACGTACTCCCTACCCATCTGACGTACCCGGACCTCGAGGCGATCCTGCTCTATGAGGACGACCGGCTCCAGGGATTCGTCTACGGGCATACCAACCGGCCCGACCAGTGGTGGTACCGCCAGATCGCGCCGGCACTCTCCGCCAGCGTCCGGGCCGATGTCTTCGACGACGCCTGGGTGGTCGTGGAACTCGCCGTGGACCCCGACGCGCGCCGACGCGGATTCGGCCGCCGCCTCCTGGAGCGTTCCCTGGCGGGCAAGCGCCACCGGTGGGCTGTCCTGAGCACCGTCGTCGCCGACAGCCCGGCGATCCATCTCTATGGGAAGGCGGGCTTCCAGCCCCTGCTCCCGTCGTTCAGCTTCCCCGAGGGGCGGGGGAACTGGGTGATCCTGTCGCGGCCGCTCCCGCAGGGCGCCGAGAGGAGCGCGACCGAGTAGGTCCCGGCTCAGTGACCAGGTGAGACCGACCAGGGATCCTCATCGTCCTGCTGGTCGAACACCCAGTCACGCTCCAGGTCATCGTCGGCGATTGGCGCCGGGTCGCTGGACGGGCTGGACCAGGCGTAGCGGAGGCCATCGTCGCCCTGCAGGAGAAGATCCTCGGGAGACTGGCGGTGACAGCCGATGACGGCAAAGACGGTCGTGGTGCTCATGGCGGGACACCCGGCGGGCTGGGACGGCGCAACCATCAGCGTGCGCATTAATGGTTAGGCAAGTTCACTGCCAAAACCCCGTCGCTCGGGGAGACGCAGGGACTCACGAATTGTCTGCCGCCCACCGCCCAGGGACGATCTGAGCGACCATTCCGTCGTCAACGGTGCCGGAAATGGCGCGATGCGTCGCCGGCGGTGGCCGTCCGTGATACGACCGGCGACCAGCAGGCGACGGGGGCGGCGCGATACCGCTTCCCGCCCATTCCGGCGGGTGGCCGACCTCGACGCGGACAGTATCATTAGGGGCGTGTGAACACAGGCGGTCCGTCCGGCGGCGAGCCGAAGGACCGTGACCGTCCTGGAGTGGCTACCCGCGCCAGGGCGCCGTACCAAGAGGACATGAGAACGCATGGACATCCCCAGGATCGAGAACCTCGTCCCGATGGTCGTCGAGAGCACCAACCGGGGCGAACGCGCCTTCGACATCTACTCCCGGCTGCTCAAGGACCGGATCATCTTCCTCGGCACGCCGGTCGACGACCAGATCGCCAACCTGATCGTGGCCCAGATGCTCTTCCTCGCCCACGAGGATTCCGAGCAGGACATCCGCCTGTACATCAATTCGCCGGGCGGCGTCGTGTATTCCGGCCTGGCCATCTATGATACGATGCAGATGATCAAGCCCGATGTCTCCACCTTCTGCATGGGGATGGGCGCCAGCATGGCGGCCGTCCTGCTGGCCGCCGGCGCGCCCGGCAAGCGCTTCGCGCTTCCCAACGCCCGCATCATGATCCACCAGGGCTCCGGCGGGTTCCGCGGCAACGTCCCCGACATCGAGGTGGCCGCCCGCGAGACCCTCACGCTCACGACCAAGCTGACCCAGATCCTGGCCGCCCACTCCGGGCAGCCCTTCGACCGGGTCAAGCGCGACACCGAGCGCGACTACTACCTGAACCCGGAAGAGGCCAAGGCCTACGGCTTGATCGACGACGTGCTGATGCCCGAGAGTGGCCCGGCCTCGCTGGCCGCCGCAATGGCGTCGACGGCTCCGGCCAGCGCCACGTCGAACTGACCCGATCCCGTCGGTCATCCGGACGCCTTCCCGGCACCCGGATGACCGTCTCGGCAAGCCGCCGCCGGACCCGCGTCATGCCTTCCCGGCTGACTCGACCAGCCGGCGGTGCGCTCTTCCGGATGTGCCGGTGAGAGCACGGACCAACGTCAGACCTGACCGGGCATTCCCCGGGCGGGGCGGGCGGCCAGACGACACCACGGACGCGAGGTGGGCGGGTGCATTACCGGTGTTCCTTCTGCAACAAGGGCCAGGAAGAGGTCCGGCGACTGATCGCCGGCCCGAACCAGGTCTATATCTGTGACGAGTGCGTGCAGCTGTGCCGCGAGATCATCGAGGAAGATGAGCCGCAGACCCAGCGCACCGACCAGCCCCTGACCCGGATCCCGACCCCCCGCAAGCTCCTCGAGCAGCTCAACCAGTACGTCGTCGGGCAGGACCGCGCCAAGCGCATCCTGTCGGTCGCCGTCTACAACCACTACAAGCGGATCATGGCCGGGCTGGAGAGCGACGACGACATCGAGCTCCAGAAGTCCAACATCCTGCTGGTGGGTCCGACGGGTTCCGGCAAGACCCTGCTCGCCCAGACCCTCGCCAAGCTGCTGGACGTCCCGTTCAGCATCGCCGACGCGACGGCGCTGACCGAGGCGGGCTACGTGGGCGAGGACGTCGAGAACATCCTGCTCCGGCTGATCCAGAACGCCGGGGACGTCACACGGGCGCAGACGGGCATCATCTACATCGACGAGATCGACAAGATCGCCCGGAAGTCGGACAACCCGAGCATCACCCGCGATGTCTCCGGCGAGGGCGTCCAGCAGGCCCTGCTCAAGATCATCGAGGGCACGGTCGCCAACGTCCCGCCGCAGAGCGGCCGCAAGCACCCGCACCAGGAATACATCCAGATCGACACCCGCAACATCCTCTTCATCTGCGGCGGGGCGTTCGAGGGCCTGGAGGAGATCGTCTCCAAGCGCATCGGCAAGCAGCCGCTCATGGGCTTCGGGTCGACCTCGACCAACGCCGTCGAGGACCCCAACCCGCTGGCCCAGCTCAACCACGACGACCTGCTCCAGTACGGGCTCATCCCCGAGTTCGTCGGTCGCCTCCCGGTCTCGGTCTCGCTGGATCACCTGACCCGCGAGAACCTGATGCAGATCCTGGTCGAGCCGAAGAACGCGATCGTCAAGCAGTACCAGAAGTTCTTCAACCTCGACAACGTCGAGCTGATCTTCACGGACGACGCCCTCGAGGAGGCCGCCCGCCAGGCCGAGGAGCGGAAGACCGGCGCCCGTGGCCTCCGGACGACCATCGAGGAAGTCCTCCTCGACGTCATGTTCGAGATCCCGTCGCTCGAGAACGTCCGCAAGTGCATCGTCAACGCCGATGTGATCCGGCGTCGCTCGCGCCCGCTGCTGATGACCGTCAACGAGCAGCCGATCAACTACGCCGAGACCGCATAGTCCATCGTTTCCCTGACGCATGGAAGAGAGGGGCCGATCGCATCTGCGATCGGCCCCTCTCCTTTTCGGTGACCCGCCCGCAGGTTGCGCGATCCACGCGAGGTGTAGAGCCACGCCCAGCGATGGACGTCTGGTACGACCGGCCTGATCATGCTTCCCGGGTCACCCCATCAGGGATTCGACCTCGCCGAACGGAATATGCTGCCGACCCAGTTCCGTCCACGTCCCGGACCGGCGGGCCTCGCCGGCGATGGCCCGGAGCGTCCCGAGCGCGGCCAGCATCGTGTGCGGCCCGAGGCTGATCCGCCTGGCGCCGGCCGCGAACAGCTCGGCGGCGGGCGGGGCGCCGGGGCCGACCATCAGACTGAGCGGACCACCGATCCCGTCGGCCAGCCGGCGCACCAGCGCCGGGTCCCGGACACCCGGGACGAAGACGATGTCGGCACCGGCCGCGAGATACGCCCGTCCGCGCTCGACCGCGATCGCCAGCCGCTCCTCGTCGCTGTCGCCGAGGGCGAGCAGGAACGGGTCGGTCCGGGCGTTGATGACGATCGGCACACCGAGCCGCTCGGCCGTCGCCCGGGCGGTCGCGACCCGCCCGGCGGCATCCTCCAGGCCGAACAGCGGGGCCGGGGCGCCGCCGGGGATCGCGTCCTCCAGGTTGATCCCGACCGCCCCGGCGGCGATCACCCCGGCGACGGTCGCCTCGACATCGGCGAGCGTGGGACCGTAGCCGGCCTCGACGTCGGCCGAGACCGGCACGGACACGCGGCTCGCGATCAGCGCGACCTCCCGGAGCATGGCGTCGCGGCCGATCGACCCGTCGTCGCGGAAGCCGCGGGCGAAGGCGACCGACGCGGACGACGTCGCGACCGCCGGGAAGCCAGCCGCCTCGACGATCCGGGCGCTGGCGACATCCCAGGCGTTGGGCAGGATCAACCCGCCGGCGAGATGGAGGGCCCGGAACGTGTCGGCCCTGGTCACCAGGTCAGTCTGTGGCATGGGGTGATCCTTTCATGGGGGTTCCACGCGGAGGCGGGCCGACGGGCGAGGCTCACCCGCGCCGGGAACGGAGATGCCCAGCGACGCGCATCAGGGACGTGGCGGCTGATTGACGACCGGATCGACGACCGGGACCAGCCCGGCCCGGGATGCCCGCCGGCCGCGGCTGGGGCTGAGTCGCAGGTTACCCATCATCACGGCCGAGACCAGGATGATGGCGAGGCCGACGAACGTCCCGGCCGAGAGGCGCTCGTCGAGCAGCAGCGCGCCCCAGAGCACGCCGAACGCCGGGGTGAAGTAGGTGGCGATGTTGGCCCGGAACGGCCCGATCCGCCGCATCAGCCGGAAGAACAGCAGGTAGGCCAGCCCCGTCGAGAACAGACCGAGCGCGAGGACTGACAGGGTCGCCTCGTCACTCGGCCGGGTGGCGGGGACGCTCGCCAGCGCCAGCGGGAGCAGCAGGGCCGCCGCCGCGAACTGCTGAATGACCGGGATGGCGAGGCCGGCCTTGCGCCGGAGCATTCGGGCCGAGTAGTGGGTGCCCACCCCGTAACAGAGCGCCGCCCCGATCACCGCCACGATCGAGAGGACGACCGGCACCGAGAATCCCAGCGGGGTCCAGCCGACCAGCAGGACGACCCCGACCAGCCCGAGCAGGACACCGACGATCTGTCGCCCCGTCAGCGGGTCGCGCAGCCAGACCCAGCCGACCAGCGCGGCGAAGATCGGGGTCGTCGCGATCAGGATCGACGAGATCGACGCCGGCAGCTGGGTGGCCGCCGCCGAGATCAGCGCGAACGGCACCGCCGTGTTCATCAGCCCGAGGACCAGGTACGGCCGCCACATCGCCCGGACCTCGAACCGGACCCGCTGCGGGACCGCGACCAGCAGGAGCAGGAGCCCGCCGATGACCACACGGATGTCGGCGACGGGGACCGGGTTGAACTCCGGCGCCGCCACCCGCATGAACAGGAAGGAGGCGCCCCAGAGCGCCCCCAGCGCGAACAGACCGGCGATATCGACTGGACGCATCTGGCTCCATCCCTGCCCACGGTAGTGCTCGCGACGACGGCGTCCCCGCCGGATCAGTATTCCCGAGGACATCCCGGCGTCACCAGCCCCGGTCCCTCACGCCGTGGGCGCCAGCCGCCGCGGCCCGGTCGACGAGACCGGCGGGAGTCAGGGTCGATACCTCCATCCGGTGGCCGGCAGGGCGACGTCGAGACGACGCTGGATCCGCGTTCAGGTCCGCTGCCGGACACGGCTGGCCCACCCGGCTGAGCCGGAGAGGGTCAGGCGGTCCTGGCTGATGACGATCCCGAGGACGACGATCAGGGCGCCGACCGGCTGGTTCCAGCTCAGCGTCTCGCCGAGGACGACGATCCCCAGGGTGACCCCCACGACGGGGATCAAGTAGGTGACCGTCGAGGCGTTGGTGGCGCCCCACCCGGCAACGATGTTGGTGTTCCAGATGTAGGCGAGGCCGGTCCCCCCGGCCCCGAGCGCCACCATGCTCGCGATGATCGCCAGGTCGAGCTCGATCGGCTCGGTGGCGATCAGTGGCGTGACGGCCAGCATCATGACCGCGCCGAGGCCGATCTGCACCGTGGCGAGCGGGATCGCGCCGAGCCCCCTGGGCGTGATGTAGCGCCGCAGGTAGACGAAGGCGAACCCGTACCCGACCGTCGCCACCAGGCAGGCCAGCTGGGCCAGGAGCCCGCTCGCCTCGGGAGCATCCCACACCCCGAAGATGACCCCGACACCACCGAGCCCGATGAGCAGGCCGACCAGCCGGGGCCGGGTCAGGTGCTCCTCGGGGAGGAGGGCGAGACCGACGACCATCGTCAACAGCGGGACCGTGGCGTTGTAGATACTCGCCAACCCCGAGGAGATCTGCCCCGTCGCCCAGGCGAAGAGGAGGAACGGGACGCACTGCAGCGCCGCCACGACGGCCAGGTGTCCCCAGACCCCCGGGTCGGACGGCAACCGCTGCCGGGTCCAGACCAGGATGGCGATCAGGACCATCGCGCCCAGGACGAGCCGGCCGACGACGATCTGGGCCGGGGACAACCCGTCCAGCGCCACCTTGATGAACAGGAAACTCGCTCCCCAGATCACCGAGAGGGCAATGAACTGGGGCAGGATCCGCTGGGGCGCCGTCGACCCGGTCATGAGACCCCGGCCGGGGGGACCAACGCCAGTGTCCTGGGGATCGCCACGCCCTCATGGGCGAGCAACCACCGCTTGCGCTCGATGCCACCACTGAACCCGGTCAGGGTGCCGCTGGCACCGATCACCCGGTGGCAGGGCACGACGATCCCGATCGGGTTGGCACCGTTGGCCATCCCGACCGCCCGGACGGCCTTCGGCTTCCCGATCCGCGTCGCGACGTCGAGATAGCTGACCGTCTGTCCGCTCGGGATCCGGCTCAGGGCGTCCCAGACCGCCCGCTGGAAGGGCGTCCCGGCGGTGGCGGTCGGGATGCCGACCAGTGCCGCATGATCGCCGGCGAAGTAGGCGCTCAGGGCGGCATGGGTCGCTTCCGGGAGCGATCCCGGCTCGATGCCGACGGCGCCGTAATCGCGGCGGAGCCGTGCCGTCAGCGCCTCCATCTCATCGCCGAAGACGAGCGCCCGCAGGACCTGGTGCTCATCGGTCGCGATCAGGAGCGGGCCGACCGGGGACGGGAACCGGGCGATGGTCAGGTGGGTGGGCATGGCGTAGGTGGCGGGCGTCTCAGTTGACATGGCTGGTCTCCTCGGACGATGAGACGATGGATCGCTCGGTGGGGTATCGATCGACGAGCAGGTGGGCGAAGCCGTAGGCCCGCCAGGGGCTCCAGTCCCGGGACAGGTCAGCCAGTGGCACGGACGGGTCACCACGCGGGGCGCACCAGCGATCGAGCGGGATCGCATCGTACCCCTCCAGGACACGGGAAACGATCCCGTCCGCAAGTCGCTCGTCGATCCCGCCGATCGCCCGCAGCCGGACGCGGGTCGCAGCCGGGTCACGGTGCTGGGCGAGCAGGGTCGGCTCGCCAGCGACCGCTGCCGCGAGCCCAGCGATCGGTGTCGCGATCCAGCCGGGAACCGTCCGGTCGTTCCCGGTGTCCATCCCGGCGAGGTCGCCCGGTTCGGGAAAGGTCCGGCTCAGTCCAGCCGCCCGGACGGCCACATCATCCAGCGGCCAGCCGTAGGTCTCGGCGATCCCGGCGAGGAGGTCGGAGTCGTTTCCGGTCAGGGCGCGGACGGCCTCCTCGAAGCCGTCCCAGATACCCGGGACTCGCAGACCGGGCCGGGCGGCGACCATAGGGGCCAGCAGCGAGTCCTCGCCGAGCTGGCTGGCGATCGCGACCGGGTCGGCCGACAGGTCGAAGCGCCGCCGCACCCGCCCGATGATCCGGGGCAGGGCGCCCAGGTCGGGGAAGTGGACGGTCAGGGCGAGCCGGTCACCCATGCCGGGTCCGACCCTCACCCAGCCCGCGTGGTCACCGATCCGGACCGTCCGGGCGTACTCGCCATCGGCGATCCGCTCGACCCCGGCAATGGCTGTCCTGGCCAGGGTGGCAAGCATCGCGTCCCAGTCGTAGGGCGGGCGATAGGGGAGCCGGATCGCGATCCCGCTGCCGATCGCCGCGCTGGCCGACCGCTGCCGGCGCAGGTCGTGGGGCGGACGGTCGAACAACTGGTGGAATGTCTCGTTGAAGCGCCGGACGCTGCCGAAACCAGAGGCCATCGCCACATCAGCCATCGACAGCGACGTCTCGTGGATCAGCTGCCGGGCCAGCAGTACCCGGCGCGTCTGGGCGACCGTCACCGGGGTCGCACCGAGGTGTTCCCGGAACAGGCGGCGGAGTTGCCGGCCACTGACCCCGACCTGCCCGGCCAGCCCGTCGATGTCGCCCTCCTCCAGCCAGCCCTCCTCGATCAGGGCCAGCGCCCGGTGGACGACCGGCGAGGCCCCCCGCCAGCCGGCGAAGTCCGGCGCCGCCTCCGGGCGGCAGCGCAGGCAGGGCCGGAAGCCCGCCTCGGCGGCCGCGGCGGCCGTCGGGAAGAAGGTCATGTTCTCCCGCCTCGGCATGCGGGCCGGGCAGACCGGGCGGCAGTAGATCCCGGTCGTCCGGACCCCGGCGAAGACCCGCCCGTCGAAGCGGGCATCCCGGGTCAGCCAGGCGCGGTAGTAGGTGTCTGTCGTCTGCTCCATGCCGCCAGTATGCGCTCGCCGGACCCCGATGTCTGGCGGTTTTCGGACATGGATGTCTGATGGATCAGATGGGCCGGAAGTCGCGACGTGACCGATACGGAGTCCGGCTGGACATGCTCGGTCCCACCCGGAACGTGCTGGCAGCGAGCAGACCGCTCCCCCGGCCCCTCTCCGGCTCCCAGTCGCGCTTCGCTGCGCTCTCACCGCTGACAGCGGTGGTCGGCTCACCGGTCGCGCTTCGCTGCCCGCAGAGGAAAGTTCCTGCCCGCATCCTGCAGTATCGAAGGGACGATCCAACGAGGTGTCCTCAGAATCGTCCCTGATCCCGATGCTCTCTAGGGTTCGCGGAGGAGATTCGGCGCGTGCGCCACCGAAGCCCCTCTCCGGGACCGGGACCGAGACCGAGACCGAGACCGACGAGGGTCAGCGCAGCTGGAATGAGCGGTCGACGGGACCGGGGAGGGGTCTCGCTCCGCTGAGGGAGGGGTCAGCACCTCGCCGCCGAGTCGCTCCCTGACTACCGATCTCCTTCCGTGATTCCCATCATGGTCTGGAATCGTCGGCAGCCTGATCCATGGGGACCACGGCGTACCCCGACGCCTCGCCACCGAGTCGCTCCCTGACCTCTGAACCGATTCCTCGCACCCGATCACGGCCAGACGAAGCGACCTCAGCGGCGCCGGACGACGACCGTGGCCTCGTTGCGGTTGTGGTAGAGCTGGCGGGCGAAGACGATGTCATAGGCCCGCCGCAGGTCCGCCAGCGCCCGCTGGACGGTGTCGTTGGCGTGGAGGGGTGTCAGCTTCAGCGACATGACCCCGAGCCCGCCGGGGACGAGGTGGCGGCTAGCGGCCAGCATCAGTTCGACCGACATCGCCGGGACCATCCGCATGTCGTTGACGACGAGGTCGAACGGGTCCGCGTTCCGGGCGAGGAATGGCCGGGCCGTCTGGGGGATGTGCGTGATCTCCGGGTCGCCGGCCAGCCGCTCGTCCAGGGCGCCGGGGTCGACGGCGATCACCCGCAGCCCGGCCCGGCGCAGCACCCGCGTCCAGCCGCCCGGTGCCGCACCCAGGTCGACCGCCACCCCCTTCTCCGGCAGGGCGACCACCTCGAGCGCCAGGAGTTCCTCCAGCTTGAACTCGGCTCGGGAGACTTGCCCGTCGTCCCGCCGCAGCCGGATCCGGCCGCCCGGCCAGTCGGCGTACCCCGGCAGCGTCGCGTTCAACCCGACGACGATCCCGGCCGGCGTGATCGCCAGCCCGAGGGTCGTCGCCGCTCTGGACCGGCTGACGGTGACGCCGCGGCGG
>CADCWK010000053.1 GCA_902806375.1 uncultured Thermomicrobiales bacterium | reverse complement strand
CGGTTCAGCGGGCCTCTGCCGATCAGGCGTCTTCGCCGCCTGCCGCGCTCCGCATGTCCATCTCGTGCGTAAGCAGGATGGCCTCGGCGACATCCCGCATCGACTTCCGGGCGTCCATCGAAGTCTTCCTGATCCGGTGGAAGGCCTCGGACTCCTTGAGACCGTAGACCTCCATCAGGACGCCCTTGGCCCGCTCGATCTGCTTGCGGGCCTCGAGCGCCTCCTTGAGGTCGCCGAGTTCCCGCTCGAGCGAGCGGAACTCCTCGAAGCGAGCGAGCGAGAGCTCGATCACCGGCATGAGTTCGGCCTCGCGGAACGGCTTGACGACATAGCCGACGACGCCGGCTTCCTTGGCTCGTTCGACGAGTGCCTGGTCGCTGTAGGCGGTCAGGAGGACCACCGGGGCGATCTGTTCCCTGGTCAGTTCCTCGGCGGCCGCGATGCCATCGAGGTCCGGCATCTTGATGTCCATGATCATCAGGTCCGGCTGGAGCTTGCGGGCCAGTTCGAGCGCGCTGCGGCCGTCCCCTGCCTCGGCGATGACGTCATACCCCAGGTGGGTGAGCATCTCGCGGAGGTCGAGCCGGATCAGGGACTCATCATCCGCGATGATGATGCGGTACGGTTTGCCCACTGCGGGAGATGCACTTCTCATAGTCTCACCATCGACAACGCCGCTCCATCGGGGCGTCCCGATGTTGTCGGCCGCCAACCGTTCATGGTCACGGCTTCCAGGGAAGATCCATTGTTCTGGTCGGGGTGAGAGGATTTGAACCTCCGACCACTAGTCCCCCAGACTAGTGCGCTACCGGACTGCGCCACACCCCGCAGTGGGCGAGTATAGCACGTCCACAGACCGGATCGGCGACGATCACTCGCCGGGAGGAGCGACTCCCCCGCGCAAAAACGGGAGATCCCGGGATGGCTGAGCCACCCCGGGATCTCCCTGACGCGCTCGGTTCGGTCCTACTTGACCTCAGCCTTGGCGCCGGCATCTTCGAGCTTGGTCTTGGCGGCCTCAGCCTCTTCCTTGGTCACGGCCTCGCGGATGTTCTTGGGAGCACCCTCGACGAGATCCTTGGCCTCCTTGAGGCCGAGGCTCGTCAGCTCGCGAACGGCCTTGATGACCTGGATCTTGTTGGCGCCGATCTCGGTGAGAACGACGTCGAACTCGGTCTTCTCCTCTTCGACCACGGCGGCGGCACCACCGCCGCCGATGGCGGCGCCACCGGCGGCGACCGGCGCGGCGGCACTGACGCCCCAGCGCTCTTCGAGGGTCTTGACGAGGGCATTGATCTCCAGAACGGTCATCTGCTCGAGCTGCTCGATCAGGACGGTGTTGTCAGCCACGGGACTCTCCTTGTCCGTGCCGCCACTTGGTGGCTGGCACGCGGTTGTGAACATTGGATCTTGAGATGGGACGGACGACCGAGGAGTCGACCGATGTGCCTAGTCGGCGGCGATCGCGTCCTCGCCGGACTCGGCCGACGCATCGACACGCGCCTGCAGCAGATAAGCCAGGGACCGCGACGGGCCACTGAGCACGCCGACCGTGCGGGCCAGCGGCGAGATCATGAGCCCGACCAGCTTGCCACGGAGCTCTTCGATCGGCGGCATGGAGGCCAGGGCTTCCACATCGGCGATGCTGATCGCCTGGGTGCCGAGTGAGGCGCCCTTGACGGTCAGGATGCGGGACGTGCGGACGAAGTCGGAGACCGCCTTGGCGGCACCGACGACGTCGCCATAGGCCATCACGAGGGCCGTCGGACCTTCGAGTACGGAATCGAGCCCGTCGATCCCGACCTTGTTGGCCGAGATCCGGACGAGCGTGTTCTTGGCGACGCGGAACTCGGCGTCGAACGGACGGAGTGTCGTCCGGAACGCCTGGAGATCAGCGACCCCGAGGCCACGGTAGTCCGTGACGATCGTCAGCTGGGACCGTCCGAGCGACTCGGTCAACTCGTCGATGACGAGGGCTTTGGCTTGGGTTGGCATTGCGTTTCCTCCTTTCCGTAGGGATGTATCCGTCGGATCGCGTCCCGATCAGCCGGAAAAAGCAATCGCGCCCTGGCTCGCCTGATGGCGCAGGGCGCGATGCGATGACACGTGGACATCGGCAACGATCCTGAACCTCGGTCGGACTTATGCCCTCCCCGCGGGGAGGGCACCGACTGTCTGGGGCCGGAGGGCTATTCGATTGCGGTTCGGCACGATCGCTCAGCGGTCACACAGGATTGTCGCTCGCGATGGCGCCGGCGCGGGCTAGTTGGCGTTCGTCGCGTTGGCAAACGCGGCGTTCACATCCAGCGCCACACCGGGGCTCATCGTCGTAGCGACGGTCAGTGTACGGCAGTAGATGCCCTTGCTGCCAGACGGCTTCGCGCGGTTGACGGCGTCGACGACGGCGTAGAGGTTGTCCCGGAGCTGCTCGTCCGTGAAACTCTTGCGCCCGATCGGCATATGGAGGATGCCCGTGCGGTCGTTGCGGAACTCGATCCGGCCACCCTTGAGCTCCCGGATGACGCCGGGGAGATCGTCGGCGGAACGGATGACGGTGCCGGAGCGCGGGTTGGGCATGAGCCCGCGGCGACCGAGGATGCGACCCAGACCACCGACCCGGCCCATCTGGTCGGCCATCGCGATGGTGGCGTCGAACTCCAGCCAGCCATCCTGGATCCGGGTGACGTACTCCTCGCTGCCGGCGTAGTCCGCGCCGGCCTCGAGGGCCACGCGCTCGGCCTCACCAGAGGCGAAGACGAGGACGCGGACGACCTTGCCAGTCCCGTGCGGAAGGATGGCCGTCGTGCGGACGTTCTGATCCGCCTGCCGCGGATCGATCCCGAGTCGGAAGTGCGCCTCGACGGTCTCATCGAAGGTCGCGTACGCGACCTCCTTGACGAGGGCGAGACCCTCGTCGGGCGAGTACAGACGGCCAGCTTCGATCTTCTTCTCGGCGTCCTGGAACTTCTTGCCGTGACGGACCATGTATCACTCCTCGTGGTCTGACGGGACCTGCGTCCCTTCCACTTCCTGGTTCGCGCGACGTCGACCGGGTCACTGGCCCATCGACGGTCAGGCGACTTCGATGCCCATGCTGCGGGCGGTGCCTTCGATCTGCAGGACCGCGCCTGCCATGTCGACGGCGTTCAGGTCCTTCATCTTGAGTTCGGCAATCTCGCGGATCTGGTCGGAGGTGACCGTCGCGACCTTGGTCGTCCGCGGGTTGTTCGACCCCTTGTCGATCCCGGCGGCGCGCCGGAGCAGGTCGGCGGCGGGCGGAGTCTTCGTCACGAACGAGAACGACCGGTCCTCATAGACCGTGATCACCACCGGGATGATCTGGCCGGTCTGGGCCGCCGTCCGCTCGTTGTATTCCTTGACGAAGTTCATGATCGCGACACCGTGCTGGCCGAGGGCCGGGCCGATCGGCGGCGCCGGGGTGGCCTTGCCAGCCGGGATCTGCAACTTCACGTACGCGCGTACTCGCTTTGCCATCGTCTCTCCAATCCGGCAGGACGCCGCCCTACGTCAAGGCGACGGAAACAGCAGAATGGCCCCCGGGCCGCACACCCGGGAGCCGGTTTCGACAGAACATGATACCACGGAGTCGGTCAGGACTCGGTCTCGATCTGGAAGAAGTCGAGCTCGACCGGGACATCGCGGCCGAAGAAGGATACGAGGACGCGCACCTTCTCCTTCTCGTCGTTGACCTCGTTGACCTCGCCACGGAAGTCAGCGAAGGGCCCATCGGTGATCTGGACCGTGTCGCCGACCGAGAACGATGCCTTGAGCTTGGGTGGCTGGGCCGTCAGCCCGGTGATGATGTTCTGGACTTCCTCGCTGCCAAGCGCGATCGGTCGGTTGTTGATGCTGACGAAGCCGGTCACGCCCGGCGTGTTGCGCAGGGTGTACCAGGCGTCGTCGTCCATCATCATCCGGACAAGGACGTAGCCAGGGAAGACCTTGCGGTCGACTTCCTTGAGCCGGCCCTCGCGGTCCTTCTCCTTCTCCTTCTGGGTCGGCACGAGGATCTCGAAGACCCGGTCAGCGAGATCGAGCGCGTCGACGCGGCTCTCGATCGTCTTCTTGACCTTGTTCTCGTATCCGGAATACGTGTGAAGCGCGAACCAGCTCCCCTCCGATGCCGGAGGAAGACCTGCTTCCGTAGCGCGGCGTGCCGCGAGCCGGTCTCTTAGCGTTGGGCGCCCCATGGGCAGATCTCCCCGGCATGGCCGTTGATCGTAGGTGAGTCGGCGCGACTAGAGGGCCTCGAAGATCCGGAGCAGGACGAAGTCGATCCCGCCGAGGAGGAGCCCCATGACCGCCGACACGGCGATGACGACGCCGGTCAGATTCCGGACGGTCAGCTGGTCCGGCCAGGTGACCCGACGCAACTCGGCGCGGGTGTCCGCGATATACCGCCGGACGCCCGCCATGCGCTGGTTGCGGCGGCCCTGGCCGGTCGACTTGTCCGTTGCCATCCGCGGCTGCTGACGTGTCGGCGTCGCCGGGCTGGAGGTCGGTTCAACCACCGCGACCGCTGGCGTGGCCGTGGTCTCGACCGATGGCTCGACCGTCGAGGTAGTGCCCGACTTGCGCCCGCTGGCGCCTCGGGCTCGTCGGTTCGAAGCAGATGACCGGCGCTGGGCGCTCATGCCCCGTCCTTCCCTGGTGAAGCCAGAATCGATCCGTCCAGATCTCGACCGAGGGGCGCTGGCGACCGGACGGACCGCCGCATTCCCGCCCGTATAGACGACGGGGCGGAGCCCCATGGGCGCCGCCCCGTCCCCTGGATGCTTCCGTGACGAGAACCTTGGGCAGGGCCGGCAGGAATCGAACCCGCAACCTGCGGTTTTGGAGACCGCTGCTCTACCAATTGAGCTACGACCCTAGGTGTGGCGTACACCCGACACGGACGCGTCGAGTGTACACCATGATCCGGTCAATGGGCACCGCCCGGACGGACCTGCCAGTGCTCACTCCGGTCACCCGGTGCGCCTCATCAGCGCACCGGGGATCAGCCGCTGGGAGTGGCTACTCCTCGATCTTGGTGACGACCCCGGCACCGACCGTCCGGCCGCCCTCCCGGATCGCGAACCGCAGCCCCTCTTCCACCGCCACGGGCGTGATCAGCTCCACCCCCATCTGCACGTTGTCCCCCGGCATCACCATCTCCGCCCCGTCGTTCAGGATGATCGCCCCCGTCACGTCGGTCGTCCGGATGAAGAACTGCGGCCGGTACCCCGGGAAGAACGGCGTGTGCCGCCCCCCCTCCTCCTTGGTCAGCACGTACACCTCGGCCTGGAACTTCGTGTGCGGGTTGATCGTGCCGGGCTTGCTCAGCACCTGCCCCCGCTCCACATCGGTCCGCTCCACGCCCCGCAAGAGCGCCCCGACGTTGTCGCCGGCCTGGCCCTCGTCCAGCGTCTTCTGGAACATCTCCACGCCGGTCACGATCACCTTGCGCCGCGTGCCCATCCCGACGATCTCGATCTCGTCCCCGGTCCGCACGATCCCGCGCTCGACCCGGCCGGTCACCACCGTGCCGCGGCCCTTGATCCCGAACACGTCCTCGATCGGCATCAGGAACGGCCGCTCCACCGCCCGCTCCGGCGTCGGCACGTAGTCGTCGACCGTCTGCATCAGCTCCAGGATCGGCGCGTACTCCGGCGCCGTCACGTCGGTGCTGGTGCTCGACAGCGCCGCCAGCCCCGACCCGCGCACGATCGGGATCTCGTCGCCGGGGAAGTCGTACTGCGAGAGCAGCTCCCGGATCTCGAGCTCGACCAGCTCCAGCAGCTCCTCGTCGTCCATCATGTCGACCTTGTTCAGGAAGACGACCATGCTGGGGACGCCGACCTGCCGCGCCAGGAGGATGTGCTCCCGGGTCTGTGGCATCGGGCCGTCGGGGGCGCTGACCACCAGGATCGCCCCGTCCATCTGGGCGGCGCCGGTGATCATGTTCTTGATGTAGTCGGCGTGGCCGGGGGCGTCGATGTGGGCGTAGTGGCGCGTCTGGGTCTCGTACTCGACGTGGGCCAGCGCGATGGTGATGCCGCGGGCCCGCTCCTCGGGGGCGTTGTCGATGCTGCTGAAGTCGCGCACCGCCCCGCCGCCGGCCAGCGCCAGCGTCTTGCTGATCGCCGCGGTCAGGGTCGTCTTGCCGTGGTCGACGTGCCCGATCGTCCCGATGTTCACGTGTGGCTTGTTGCGCTCGAACTTCTGCTTGCCCACTGTGGACTCCTTCCCGGTGCTCCTGGAGCAGCGGGTGTAATGTCGATACGGTCGCTCCAAACGATCGCACGGCAAGAGAGGCTCCCTACGGAGCCTCTCTGGAGGCGGACCTCGCTGGAGCCCTCTTCCGGACTTGAACCGGAGACCTCATTCTTACCAAGAATGTGCTCTACCAACTGAGCTAAGAGGGCCCGTCTTGAGTTGTCTCTCTTGCCGTACCGGGCCGGGGGTGGGCAGTGGCGGATTCGAACCACCGAAGCTTGCGCACCTGATTTACAGTCAGGCCTAATTGTCCACTCTAGCAACTGCCCGCGCCACATTCCGGTCGTCTGCCCGCCCCATCGTGACTCGCCTCTCGGGAGCCGACGGTGGGAGTCGAACCCGCAACCTGCTGTTTACAAAACAGCTGCTCTGCCGATTGAGCTACGTCGGCGATGGGCTTGCAGACCGCGAGCAAGCATAGGGAGCGGGGCGACACATGTCAAGGAATGGACGGGCCGCCGAGCGGCTCCCCCGGACGCGCACCCACGGTTGAACCTTGGCCAGCCCGACCGGTCGTCGCACCGCGATCGGAGGACGTCCGGACGGCAGCCAATGGTTGCCCGGACCATCCGTCTGTCTGGACTCGCAGCCCGACATGCGAACGGTCGGGCCGGCGGGGTCGTGCTAGTATCGGCCGAAAGGCTTGATGACGATCAGACCCTGAGACGGAGTTACTCTGGTGGCCCAGACTGGCACGGGCGGGGCCCGCGTTCCCGCAACGATCGACGTGGAACCGACTCTGATGCTGACGACCGGGACGGCCACGGATGTCGGCGGCCGGACCGAGAACCAGGACGCTGTCCTCACGGCGGCCCTGGTCCCGGTCGGCAATGGTGAGGGTCCGCTCGCGGCGGGCCAGGTCCTCGCGGTCGCTGACGGCATGGGAGGGCATGAGCGCGGCGAACTCGCCAGCCAGATGGCGATCGACACGCTCCGTGAACTCATCGCCGCGGAGCCGGGGACCGACGCGGCGGCCCTCCTTAGACGGGTCTATCGCGAGGCCAACAATCGGATCTACGCGGCGGGCACGACCGCCGGGACCGGTGAGGCGACGATGGGCACGACCCTCGTCTCAGCCGTGGTGCGGGGCAAATACGTCACGATCGCGAACGTCGGGGACAGCCGCGCCTACCTGATCCGAGCCAACCGGCTCAACCAGCTCACCGAGGACCACTCCCTCGTGGCCGACCAGGTGGCGAGGGGCGAGATCTCCGCGGAGGACGCCCGGACGAGCCCGCACCGCAACCGGCTCATCCACGCCCTCGGCCAGCGCCAGAAGCTCGACAACCGGCTGCCCAGCATCTACGAGATCATCCTGCTCCCGCAGGACCGCCTCCTGCTCTGCTCCGACGGCTTCTACGACGTCGTCCCGGACGAGGACCTGCTCCGGGTGGTCCTCAGCAGTTCGGCCGAGGTGGCGGCCGCGACGCTCATCGACGTTGCCCGGCAGCGGAACACGACCGACAACGTCTCCGCCGTCGTCCTGGCCGCCGACCGCCCGGTCATCGAGACACCGGTCCCGGCGACCCGCTCGACCGGTGCCGGCAACGTCGTCGTCACGGCGCTCGTCGTCATCGGTGTGATCCTGTTCATCGCGATCGTGGTCGCCGCCCTCACCATCCTCTAGCGGGTGGGCAGCGGGGAATGAGCACAGTCGACGCGATGGGAAGCCCAGCGGCGGAAGGCGGATCTGGCCAGCCGACCGTCATCGACGCCCACGTCCATGCCTTCCCGGATGAGATCATCGCGATGCGCGGTGATCTCGTCGGCCGGGACCACTGGTTCGGCCACCTGTACGGCAATCCCGCCGCCCGGCTGACCAACGCCGTCGATCTGCTCGCGAGCATGGAGGCCGCCGGCGTCGATCACTCGGTCATGTGTGGGTTCCCGTGGTCGGACCCTGGGCTCTGCCGCGCGAACAACGACTGGATGGCGAGCGTCAGCGCGACGAGCGGCGGACGACTCTCCTGGCTCGGGATTGTCGTCCCGCGCCATCCCGGGGCAGCGGCCGAGGCGGAGCGGTGCTTCGGTCTCGGAGCTTCAGGGATCGGCGAACTCAACGCCGACGGGCAGGGCTTCGACCTCACCGACCCATCCTCCCTCGTCTCGCTGGTGACGACCTGCGTCGCGGCCGAACGACCCATCCTGCTCCACGCGACGGAGCCCGTCGGACGTGCCTACCCCGGCAAGGGCACGGCCACTCCGGACCGCCTGCTCCGGTTCCTGGCGGCGTTCCCGGACCTGGACGTCGTCCTGGCCCACTGGGGAGGCGGGCTCCCCTTCTACGAACTGATGCCAGAGGTAGCCGTGCTCTGCCGGAGGGTGCGGTACGACATGGCGGCGTCGCCGTATCTCTACCGCCATGACATTCTCAGCGCGGCAGCCACCTTGGTCGGTCCGCACCGCATCCTGTGGGGCTCCGACTTCCCCGTCCTCAGCCAGGGCCGATTCCTGCGTCGGACGCTGGAGACGGCGATGGACCCGGTCGCCCTGGCCGCGATCGTCGGGGGATCGGCGTTAGCTACCTACCGGATCCCCCCGCCGGGTCCGCTCTCAGGAGGACAGGTCAGATGATCGCCGGACTGCGCGGCCGCGTCTTCGCCAAGACGACCGATTCCCTCTTCATCGACGTCAACGGGGTGATCTATCAGGTCGGCACCAGCGCCAATACCCTCGGTGACTCAGGGGACCAGGGCGCTGAGGTCATGGTCGTGACGCGGCTGATCGTCCGGGAGGACCAGATGGCCCTGTACGGTTTCACGACCGAGGACGAGTTGCGCCTCTTCGATACCCTCGTCAGCGTCACGGGTGTCGGGCCCCGGCTGGCCTGCGCCGTCCTGTCCCGGTTCCCGATCGACCAGCTCCACAACGCCATCGCCAGCGAGAACGCCTCGCTGCTCGCGACCGTCCCGGGGATCGGGCAGAAGACCGCGGCCCGGCTGATCCTCGAGATGCGCGGCAAGCTGCCCGCCCTTCAGGGTCTGCCCTCGCGGACGGGTGCGATGGCGGTCCCTGGAAGGAGGGCCGACGAAGTCGTCGAGGCCCTCCAGGCGCTGGGCTACTCCCCCGCCGAGATCGCCACCAGCGTCAGCAACATCTCCCCTGAGATCGAAGGGACCGAAGCACGGCTGCTCGCCGCCCTCCGGTCCCTCGGGAATCGTTGACTGGGCTGGAGGATCGTACGGGCTCGGACCGTCAGTCCTTCAACTCCTCCAGCCGCTGCTCGATGGCGCGGGCGTGCCCGGTCAGCCCCTCGGCCCGCGCGAACAGGGCGGCCGCCGGCCCCAGCCGCTCCAGCGCCCTCCGGTTTCCAGCCGCGACCGAGATGACCTTGGTGAAGTCAGCGACGTGGATCGGTGACGCGAAGCGCGCGCTGCCACCGGTCGGCATGACGTGGCTGGGACCCAGGGTGTAGTCGGCCAGCGCCTCGGGGCTGTCCTCACCGACGAAGATGCCGCCCGCGTTGCGGACCTTTGGGACGAGGTCCCACGGGTCCCGGACCAGCAGGCAGAGGTGCTCCGGGGCGAAGGCGTTGGCCAGCTCCACCGCGACCTCGACATTCGGGGCGACCGCGATGACGCCGTTTCGCCTCAGTGCGGCGCGGGCGATGTCGGCCCGTTCCAGGGGTTCCAGCTGGGTCGCGAGCTGGCGACGGACGAGCTCCGCCATCCGTTCCGACGTCGTGATCAGGATCGGGCTCGCCATCGGGGCC
>CADCWK010000052.1 GCA_902806375.1 uncultured Thermomicrobiales bacterium | reverse complement strand
CCATCCTGGCCGGGATGACGATCACGAGGTCTCCACGCAGCCGGTTTGGAATCGATCGTCCGGAATGGACGGGCGAGTCACGGGACGTCGTTCCGGCTCCCGGCCGTTCGGAGCAGGGACGACCGGCCCCAGCCCTACCCGAAGGTCGCCCAGTACTCGTCGAGCTGGGCCTGGACGCGGGCCTGCGCTTCGGCGATGGCCGACTCGGCGTCGAGGCCGTTGAGCGTGACCTGGTCGTAGGCGTCGATGACGGCCTGGCGGAGGTCCGCCTCGTTGACCAGGAACGTCGCGTAGGAGAACGGCAGCGAGTCGATGAACGGGGCAAGCCGCGGGTTGCTGGTGAACTCGGGCAGCGACGACAGGGCCTGCCGGGCCGGGAGCTCGCCGATGCGCGGGGTCCAGCGCCGCTGGACCGACTCGGACGCCATGAAGTCGATGAACTTCATGGAGGCGATGTTCCGGTCACCCTCGGCCGCGTTCCGGGTGATGGTGTTGGCCCAGAACGACGCGAACGAGGCCTGCTCCTTGTGGGCCGGGAGCGGCACGACCGCGTAGTTGAGGTCCGGCGCCGAGATCGCGAGCGAGCCGACGCGATAGGAACCGTCGACGTGGAGGGCGGCCGCTCCGACCTGGAAGGCTGTCGGGCCATCGGTCTGGAACCCGGCCTGCGTGACACCGTGCTCCATCTGGAACGAGGTGAGGTAGTTGAACGCCTCGACGCCTTCGGGGTTGGACCAGTAGAGCGTGCGGTTGTCCTCGGAGTAGGGCACGAGTCCGTTCTGCCGGATCAATGCCTCACGCCACCAGTTGTGGCCCTGCCCACCGATGTCGGAGGTGATGCCGACGTTGATGAACGTGTCGCCTTCCTTCTTAACCGTTGCCTTCGCGACGGCGACGGTCTCCTCCCAGTTAGTGGGCGGCTGGACGCCGGCGGCATTGAGGAGGTCCATGTTGCAGAACAGGGCGAGGGTCCGGACGGCGGTCGGCAGCGCGTAGTAGCTGTCGGCGACCTTCGCGGCGGTGACCATCGGGTAGAAGTCCGACTCGATCTGGGCAGCCGGGAAGATGTCTGGGGACAGCGGGGCGAGGAACTGCTGCTGGACGTAGGCCGGGATCCAGCCGTAGTAGACGTTGAGGACGTCGGGGCCTTCGCCGGCTTGGACGGCGGCGGCGACCTGCTGCCGGAAGTCGTCGTAGGGGAAGTTGACGTGCTCGACGGTGATGTTCGGGTTGGCCGCCATGAACTCCGGGATCAGTTCATTGGTGAACGTGGTCTTGGACTCCAGTTCGTACTGCCAGTACTGGATCGTCGTCGGAGCGCTGACCTGGAGGTCGGCGGTCGCGAAGCCCGTCGTCGGGGCCGAAGCGGTGTCGGCGGGGGTAGCGGGCGTGGCGTCCTGCGCGAAGGCGCGACCACCGAAGCGGGTCGCGGCGAGGGCACCGGCTCCGGCCGCGCCGGCCTTGAGGAGATGGCGACGGTCAACGGTCGAGCGGCGGGAGGAGCGGTCACGGGTAGTCATCGGGAGATCCTTCCGGCGATGGATGAACGACGGAATCGGAGAACTAGCGGGACGCGGGTAACGGGTCACTCCTTTCCGGACGCAACGGCACATGCGGGTGATCAGCGTCGGTCCGGCAATTCTAGCCGTCAGCCGGGCCGTTCGCCGTGGCGTCGACGGGAGCGATCGTCGTGGTGGAAGAGACCAGCGGGACCTTGAGGATGCGGGCCGCGTTGCCGCCGAAGATCAGCTGGAGCTGGTCGTGGGTCATGTTCATGAACCGGCAGATCCGGAGCTGGTCCTGCAGGTAGCGGAGGGCGAAGCCGCGCGGGAACCAGGACGAGTCGCTGCCGAACAGGATCCGCTCCGGCCCGATCGTCTCGAAGAAGCGCTGGAACAGATCCTCGAGCGTCAGCTTGTACGGCATCCAGCGGACCCACTGGTTGGAGCCGGACGAGTCGACGTTGACGTTAGGGCAGGACCAGCACAGGAACAGCAGGTCGGTGACGTGCTGGATGCCGAAGTGGGGGATGATGAAGTCGACCGTCGGGAAGTCCCGGGCGACGGGCTCCAGCACCGCTGGCGACATATTCATATGGTAGGAGATCCCGCCGGCGGCACCCTGCATGCCGAAGTGGATCAGGACCGGGATACCGAGGCGCTCGCAGACTTCCCAGACCGGGTAGAGCGACCGGTCGTGCATGATGACTTCGGTCATCGGCCCGAACAGCTTGAGGGCCTTGAGGCCCAGTTCCGTGACGGCCCGCTCCAGTTCGGCCGGCGCGTCCGGCGCCGTGATGTCGTGGTGGGCGAAGCCGACGAAGCGGTCGGGATACATCTGGACGACACGGGCAAGTTCGTCGTTGTTGCGCCCGGTCACGAAGCCGATCTTCTCCAGCCCGTGACGGTCGAGTTCGGCCACCCATCGCTGGGCCTGCTCCTCGCTGGAGCGGGGCTCGGTCTCGGGCTCGGGGAAGTCGAACGCCATCCGCCACTGGTGGCGGGTCTGCTCGAGCTGGCGCTGGCGGAATGCCTGCCGCTCGGCGGCGGTCGGGTCGTCGATTCGACCCGTCTGGCGGGTCCTGTTGCCGCCGCCCATCGCGACGTCGCCGCGGATCGGGAAGTGGGCGTGGACATCGAAGACGTGCAGATCCTGGAACACGAAGCCTCCATCGGTAGGCCCGGGTGGGACGGAAATGGTTACCCGGCTGGCGCATTCGTTGACCGTGTGAACCATCGTAGCAGGGGGTCTGGATCGTGGGAACCCACGAGTATCAATGTCATCGATGCTCGATGTTGGGACCGTCCTGATACGGACTGGCTGGAAGGTCTCATGGGAAAGATCGAGGCGACCGGGAAGCACTTGGCTTTCCGGTCGCCTCCACAACAGTTCACGTTCAGGGAACGGACGCTACTGGTGCCTCCCGTTGTCCGGGTTGGGGTTGGGGCCGGTCGCCATCGCGGGCATCGGCTGCTGCACCGTGCCGTGCAGGCGCGGGTCGGATATGGGTAGGTCGCCAGTGTCCGTCGAGAGCGGCGCCGGATCGGCGAGATACTGGAACTCGCCGAGGCCGTCCGGCGTCGGGCCCTGCGCCCAGCGCCCCTGCTGGCTGTCCGTCCCCTGCGAGCAGTTCCAGAATGTGTGCGACTGCGACTGCATCACGCGGTCGAGCGGCAGCGTGCTCGGGACGATGAAATCGCCGAATCCGTCGGCCCGGAGCTCCTCGAGCGCCGCCTGCCACTGGTTCTGGTGCATGATGTCCCGGGCCAGGGCGAACGAGAGCATCCTGCGGACGCCGGTGTCGTCGGTCATCTGGTACAGACGCATGATCTGCAGGTTGCCCTGCGATTCAACCGCCAGGTTGAAGCGGAAATCGGCCATCAGATTGCCGCTGGAGGTCGCGAAGGCCCCGCTCCAGGGGACACCGACGCTGTCCTGATAGGTCGCGCCCTGACCAGCCATGATCTCATGCTGCGGGTTCATCCCCGCGAAGATGGTATCGCGCGGGTCGGAGCCGCCCATGATCGCGCCGACGACCGGCAGGCTCTTGACGGTGTCTTCCTGCTCGTTGACCGGCGCTGTCTCGAGGAGGCGGGCGATCATGATCGCCAGCATCTCGACGTGGGCCATCTCCTCAGTGCCGATGTCGAGCAGCATGTCCTTGTACTTCTGGGGACCGCGACAAGTCCAGCCCTGCATCAGGTAGCTCGTCATGACGGTCATCTCACCGAACTTGCCGCCGAGCAAGTCCTGTAGACGCTTGGCATAGACGGGATCGGGGCGCTCGGGCCGGGCCTCGAACTGCAGTTCCTTGACATGGAAGAACATGGATCTTCGTCTCCTGCGGGCGGTGATGCCTCGGGTTACGACTCGGATGCGGTCGATGGTTCGGCCGCTGGTATCCGTCCGGTCGGTAGCGCCGTTCCGGATGCCCGGTCGGCGGGACCCGTACCACCGGGTCAGGCCCATGCCGACAACAGATGCATCCGACATGCCAACTAATTTGACAGTCAGTTTGATTCACTGTTTTTGGAGAGGCGCCGATCGCAGCAGCCAGCGACCACGTGGTCGCTGGCTGCGATGACCAGTTGATTCATGCCCTCCCGAACGGGGCGGTGGCAGGTTCGGGCTACTTCTTGAGCGGGTCGTGTCCCCAGTTCATCAGCAAGTACTGGACAGAGAAAGACCGTCTCTGCACCGTTGATGATGCGTTTCACGAGTGATGCTTGCTAGTTAGCCGTGGAAGCCGATAGAGTTATCATTCAGGAAAAACGTATCCCAGTAGCCTCATTCTCAGCGTGGTTATCTTCGCGGCTGGTACGGTTGATCGTGGGTTAAATCACTCGGTGCTACCCGACCGTCCTGATTCGTCAGAGCCGGATTGACGCCACACCGTCGCTCCCCCATGATAGCCATTAAAACTTACCTCATGAAGGACGGTTGCCGCCAAATGGCCCAAGCCCCAACCATTGGTCGCTCCGGATCGGAGCAGGCCCGGCACCCCGCGTTCGCCTCGCTCCCAGCCGGAGCGACCGATCTCCCCCACTCATTGACTTCCCTCATCGGTCGCGACCGGGAGCTGTCGCTAGCCCGGGAGTTGATCGGCCGGCCCAGCGTTCGCCTCCTGACCCTCACCGGCCCAGGCGGGATCGGCAAGACACGCTTGGCCCTCCAGCTCGCCGTCGATTTGGCCGAGACCTTCACCGACGGGGTCCGCTTCGTCCCGCTGGAGTCCGTCCGCCACCCCAGCCTTGTGGCCGCGACGATCGCGCAGACCGTCAACGTCCAGCCCACTGGCAGCGGCGCGATGCACGATGCCATGACATCGGCTCTCCAAGCGTCGAACATGCTGCTCGTGGTGGACAACTTCGAGCACGTCCTCGCCGCCGCGCCGGTCCTGACCGGGCTGCTGGCGAACTGCCCGCACCTGACGATCCTGGTCACCAGCCGGGTCCTGCTCCGCGTGACGGGTGAGCACGCGCTGGCGATCCCGCCGCTGACATTGCCAGACCCACAGTCGTCCCGCTCGCTCGACGACCTGGCCCAGTCCTCGGCGATCCAGCTCTTCGTCGAGCGTGCCCAGGCCGTCGATGGGACCTTCGTCCTGTCCGATTCCAGCGCCCCACGAGTTGCGGAGATCTGCCGCCGGCTGGACGGCCTCCCGCTCGCCATCGAGTTGGTCGCGCCGCGCGTCCGCCACTTGGCGTTGCCCGAACTGCTCGACCGTCTCGGCCAGCGGCTCCCCCTGCTCACCGGCGGCTCCCGCGACCGGCCGAGCCGCCTGCAAACGATGCGGAATGCGATCGCCTGGAGCCACGACCTGCTCGCGCCAGGGGTACAACTCCTCCTCCATCGCCTGGCCGTCTTCACGGGCGGCTTCTCCCTGGAAGCTGCTGAGCAGGTGGCGAACTGGGGACGAGAGGAGCAAGGAGGGGGCGACAGGCTGCTCGACACGTTTGATGTCTTCGACGGCCTGGGCACGCTAATCGACGCCAGTCTGCTGCACCTCGAGATCGCCGCCGGTGGCTCAGCGCGCTACCGGATGCTGGAGACGATCCGCGAGTACGCCCTGGAGCGTCTCGATACGGTCGGGGAGGCAGCCACGACCCGGCGGACCCACGCTGCCTGGTTCCTGGCTTTCGCCGAGCGACACGAATTCGGGAACCTGCTTTCCGGCGACGAGTGGGTGCTGGCCTTGCTGGAAACGGAGCATGCCAACATGCGGGCCGCATTGGCTTGGTTCGAGGAGGCGGGAGATGTCGGATCACTCTTGCGGCTCGCGGCCGCGCTGGGTCACTTCTGGATCAGCCTCGGCCACTATCAGGAGGGGCGGGTCTGGCTGGAGCGTGCCCTGGCACTCGACGCCAGGGCAGGTGTCCAAGCTAGGATCCTCGTCTCCCTCGGTGGCGTGACCCTCTACCTGGGGATGCTGGAGGAGGCGAAGACCAGCCTCACCGCTGGGCTGGCCGGGTGCCGGGACCAGAGTGACCCGTTCAACGCGGCCCGCGCCCTGATCCGGCTCGGTGCAGTGGCGACCGCGCAAGGCGACATCGCCCAGAGCACGGTTCTCCTGGAGGAGTGCCTCACCGTGTCTCGGACTGTGCCCAATCCACGCCTCGCCGCGATCATGGGCGGATGGGCATTGATCAATCTCGCCGTCACCGCCCGGACGCTCGGCGATCTCGCCCTCGCCGAGGAGCGCGTCACGGAGGCGCTTGGCCGGATGCGCCACGCGGCGTACACCGCTGGGACGATCATGGCGCTGGGTGACCTCGGTGATCTGGCCCATGACCGGGCCAATCACACGCGGGCGCTGGCGTTGTACCGGGAGGCCCTCGGCCTGGGCTGGGAACGGCCCGGGACGCGCGAGGTCACGGACGTGATCGAGTCCGTGGGGATCGTCGCAATCGCCGTCGGGCAGGCGGAACGTGGCGCCCAGCTCCTGGGAGCGGCCGATGCCCTGCGCGAGCGGATGGGGCTGCGCTTCCGGGTGGGCGTGAACGAGGTGTCCCATGAGCGGGCCCTGACCACTGCCCGCGCCGCCCTTGTCGAGGCGGCATTCACGGCGGCTTGGGCGAGTGGCCGGAGCATGGGACCGGCGCAGGCGCTCGAAGCTGCCATTGAGCCGTTCCCGGTCCCCACTGTCGCGGCCGTCGGGCGTCTTGCCGACGGACCGTTGCGCGGTGCGTCCCTGACCCGGCGCGAGACGGAGATCCTGAACCTGCTCGCCGCCGGCCAGACCGACGCCACCATCGCCGCGACACTCTTCCTGAGCGTCCGCACGGTCGAGAACCACGTCTCCCACATCCTGGCCAAACTCGGTGTCCGCACCCGTGCCGCCGCCAGCCAAGCCGCGGGCCTGGATGCGCCGGCGTCGGACCTGACCGCCTGACCCCAGCGGTAGCCGCGACCGCGTTCCGTCTCCTCCGGGTCACGGACCACCGGCGTCGCGCGATCCCGGCCCGGCGAAATGAGTACCCCGGCTCGGTGGAACTGAGTACTGCCGGGGGTTACCTCACCGATCTGGCTCCCCTATCGTGACCGTGTTCCCCGGCCCCGCGGTCCGTCGAGGGCCGCCGGGGCATCGGCAACCGTGCGGCGTCATCCGAACCATCAGCCAGATCAGGGAGAGTCCCTCATGGGTCCATCCTACGGACGCCTCACCATGGTGGCCCTGGCGACGACGCTGCTGCTCATTGCGCGGCCGACGACGGCCCCGGCCGCCCCACCGCGGGCGCAGACCACCCCGTCCGGCTGTGAGATCGCCCGGTCGTACATCGCGGGCCAAGGCCCGTCACTCGCCTCGGTCCAACTCGACGGCTGTGAGCTCATCTATCTCGACCTGACCGGAGCCGACTTGTCCCAGACCAACCTCGTCGACACCCGCTTTCCCGGCGCCAACCCGAACGGCGCGAATCTCGACCGGGCCACGATGGAGTGACGAACCTGAGTGGCCCCAACCTGGACCAGGCGAATCTGATTCGCGTCGATCTGCAGCAGGCCAACCTGATCGAGGCCAACCTGATCGAGGCCAACCTGACCGGGGCCAGTCTCCAGGGCGGGTTGCTGGACGGCGCCACCCTCGTCCAGGCCAAGCTCCTGGGCGCCGTCTGCCCGGACGGGACCAGGGCCGAGACCTGGGACAACGGCTACGCCATCCGGGGACGTGCCCGGGGCACCTGACCCTGCAATAGCAACGTCCCGTGGCGACGGAAGGGGACCACGGAGGATCGCCGTAGGTCCGCGACCGGCGCGCGGCCTGGACTAGCCCACCGTGGCTTGATGAAGGGAAGGAATCGACCGATGCCATCTCGTCGGTCGTCGATGCGGTCAACCGGTTCCCATCCCGCCGCCACGAGGACCCACCCCGTCTAGCGCCAGCGGCGGCTCGAGACTATCAGCTTGCCAGTCACCTCAGAGAGAAGGTCTCGTGGATACCCTCCTGCTCCTCGCACGCCTCGCGCTCGCGGCCGTCTTCATCGTCGCCGCCATCGGCAAGTTCCTCGACGTTGCCGGGAGCCAGCAGGCCGTCCGGAACTTCGGCCTGCCCGGGTGGTTCGCCCGGCCGGCCGGGATCGGATTACCGGTCGTCGAGCTGACTATCGGTCTGTTCCTGCTGCCGGTCGCCACGGCATGGGCCGCGGGGGTGGCCGGTGGCCTGTTGATGCTGGCCTTCCTCGGTGGTATTGGCTACAACCTCGCCCGGGGAAATCGGACGGACTGTCACTGCTTCGGACAGTTTCACTCCGAACCCATCGGGGTGTGGACGCTCGTCCGCAACGGGATCTTCGCTGGAGTCGCGCTATTCATCGCGGTGGCGGGACAGGACGGGGCCGGAGCACCGGTCCTCGGATGGCTGGACGCCACGGGCCCGGGATGGCTTGCCATGATCGCCGGCTCGTTCGCCGTCGGGACTGTGCTGTCCGGAGCTGGGCTCATCGTCCTCCTGCTCCGTCGCAACGGTCAACTGCTCCTCAGAATCGACGCGCTGGAACAGCGACTCAGCATTGGCGAGGCGACGGCCGGACCGATGGCGATCCCGTCCGAGCGTGAGCGGCGGGAAAAGGCGCATCCAGCGGGATTACCAGTCGGTGTGCCCGCCCCACCCTTTCAGTTGAGCCAGGCTCACGGGGGAGTCGTCTCGCTCGGGACACTGCAAGCTATCGGGAAGCCGCTGGTGCTCGTCTTCTCGGATCCTGACTGTGCCCCCTGCCACGCGCTTTTGCCAGAGGTCGCTCAGTGGGAGCGCCAGTACGCGAATGACTTGACCGTCGCGGTCGTTGCTCGTGGCGATATGGCGGCGAACAGGGACAGCGCAGCAGCACATGGTCCAGGACTCGTCGTCATGGACGCCGACCAGGCGGTCAGCCGGGCCTACAACCTGGCTGGTACCCCCTCGGCCGTCCTGGTCCTCGAGGACGGCACGATCGGAGCCCCGACGGCCTGGGGATCCACCCACATCCGCGAGTTGTTCCAGGGCATCGTCAGTCACCGGGGTGCCTCGGTCGCATGACCATGCCTCGCGCGGACACTCCGGGATGCGCACATACCGGTTCGGAATGACAGCTCCTGTGTCGGACGCCCGGTCCGGCCGGATCGCACGCGGCCTATGGCCAATGTGTTTCCCCTTCGTCGACGCGGCGTCTGATCGAGATGGCCGAACGGGCGCTGTGGCGGCGCGCGGTACCTACCTGACGAAATGAGTACCCCGGTACCGCTAGAACCGGGTACTCCACGCATTGCTCGCCGCCTTCGCCCTCCCTATCGTGGAGACAGGAACGACCCAGCGATCATCGGGGAATATCCATCCCGCAATGGGGCCGGGTAGTCGTCTGACCATGCCGGAACCACTGGTTCAACGCGTCTTGCGGGGAGACGCATTCGGCTGATACGCGTTGACGTCGTCCCCAGGCTGGTCCCGACCCCCGGCCGCGCAGGACCTGAACCCTGATCCGTCCGGGAACCGGCACGTCTCGATCGGCAGCGCGGACCGTCCGCGACGCCCGCCACCAGACAGGGAGCACCTCTTGGATTCACGGCTCTTCGACCAGATCTCCCAGCGCTTCAGTGAGCGCCGACTGTCCCGCCGGGCCGCGTTTGGCACCGGGCTCGCCGCTGGGGCCGCCGCCATGACCGGCGTCGGTATGGCGGCGGCCCAGGACGCCACGCCCGTGGCAACGCCGGACATGGTCACCCCTCCCGCCGCGGACGGGCCGCCCACGCAGCTGTTCGTGCAGGCATTCCAGTCAGGCAGTATCGCCCCGTCCGCCAGCCAAATCGGGACCCACACCGTCACGCTCGCGCAGGGGATGGGTCAGACGATCACCTTCAACGACCGCCCCTCGCGCGAGGTCTTCACCACCCCGACCCCCACCTTCCTCGATGGCTTGGGCTTCGATATCGGGAACCCGCCCAACGCGGCGATGCTGATGGACGCGGGCAACGGCACCACCGACATCGCGGTCGTCGAGCTGTACAACCCTACCTACGATGAGGCGACGCACACGGTCACGTATGACATCGCGGTGCTGGCCAACTGGGAGAACC
>CADCWK010000051.1 GCA_902806375.1 uncultured Thermomicrobiales bacterium | reverse complement strand
TGGCCATCAGTCCCGAGACCCGACCCGGCCCCGGCTCGATGCCGGCCCGGTGCTCGGCAGGGTCAGTCCGACGCCGGGGTATGGCTCCGGGATCGGCGCGCTATCCCCGGATGGCTCGGTCGCCGTAACCGCCGGAGCGACCACATCGGGCCCGATTGGTGCCGCCACGCCTGGAACGGCACCGGAGCCGTTCGCGGGGACGTCGACGGGCGGGACGGGTGTCGCTCCGACCGGTGGGGCCGGTACCTCGGTGATCGGTTCGGTCGATTCGCTCCCGAGCTCGATGATCACGGAGTAGGTCAGGCGGGTGGTCTGGCCCAGGGTGATCGGGACGACCCTCGGAGGCGCCGCGATGGACACGGGGCGAGCCGAAGCGTGAAGACGCAGGCCCGATCGCGTCGCTCGGCGTCGATCCGGCTGTCCATCACCCTCACCCTGGCGCCGGTTCTCCGCGGAACGCTACGACGATGGGGAAGAGCCCATCGCCAATCCCTGTCCACAACCCCCACCCTAGCGGGGGTTCTCCACCCCGACCTGCGCGCACGGCTCCCGCACCGGACAGGTCGAGCACCGGGGTCGGGACGCGGTGCAGACGTGCTTGCCGAAGGGCACGAGCAGCCGGTTGATCCGGACCTTCTGGTCATCCGGCATGGCCTCGTCGAGGGCCACCGTCGTTCGCTCGGGTGTGGTGGTGGCGACGTAGCCCCACCGGTTGGCGATCCGGTGGACATGGACATCGACACAGACCAGCGGCAACCCGCAGCTGATCCCGAGGGCGAGGTTGGTGCACTTGACACCGATGCCGTTGAAGCCGCGGACGATCTCGGCGTCACACGGGATCGCGCCACCGAACTCGTCCACGGTCCGCCGGGCGATCGCCATGATCTGCCCGGCTTTGCGGTCGGAGAACGTACTCCGCCGGATGATCTCGAGGATGCCCGGCTCGCCGAGCGCGACCATCGCGGCGGCGTCAGGCGCCGTCGCGAACAGCGCCCGGCAGATGGGCATGGTGACCTCCTCGAAGGTCCGCACGGAGATCAGGCAGGCGACCACCTGCTGGAACAGGTCGGTATGGCCGTCATCGGCCAGTTCATGCATGGACGCCTTGGGGAACGACGCGATCGCGGGCTCGATCGCGTCGAGGACCGGCCTGATCGGGAAATCCCGGGGAGATGTCACCGTTTGCCTCCAGACGAATCGGTGTCTGCCGCCATCGCAGAGCCGGCGGCCAGGATAGTGGGGCCGGCTCGCTGGAACGGGGCTTGCTCTGCGTTCCGGGAACCGGACGACGTCCCGGCCATGAAGGAGTCCGTCGCTCGCCGTGCCATCTCGCCCCCTCGTGGCACTGGCTCCCGGCAGTCGGACGAGTTCGCCCTACCATCAGGCGTCGAGCAGAGGAGGACCGTCTCGTGAAAGTACGCGCCAGTATCGCTGCCCTGGCCATCGCATTCGTCGGGCCAATCGCGGCCACCGCGCAGGATGACGCCCGGACGGACATCTACTCCGTGGACCTGGAGACGGGCGCCGCGACGTCCGTCGGTTTCGTCGAGGAGAGCGTCGACGGCATGGCCCTCGGCCTCGACGGTCTCGTCTACCTGCTGACCGACGATGACCAGCTGCTGACGGCGACGATCGATGGCACCGGCGACGCCGATACGGCCATCACGTCTGACACGTCGCTGGAGATCACCGGCCTCGGCGATGGCGAGAACCTCATCGGCATCGACATCCGGCCGGCCACCGACCAGCTGTTCGCCATCTCCGATGCGAGCATCGTCTACTTCATCGACGTCACCACCGGTGTGGCTGTCGCCCCGGGCGCGGCCACCGACCCCGCCATCGAAGCTGACGCGCTCGGCTTCGACTTCAACCCGACCGTCGACCGGATCCGTGTCGACGTCAGCACCACCCAGAACCTCCGCCTGAACCCGGACACCGGTGCCGTCGGCACCAACCCGGATACGTCGGAGCCCACCATCGACGGCAACATTGCCTTCGCCGAGGGTGATGAGAACGTCGATGCCACGCCGGCCGTGGTCGGCGCCGGGTACACCAACAGCGTCGCCGACGCCGAAGAGACCCAGCTCTACGTCATCGACGCGGAGACGGACGTCCTCGCGCTGCAGGACCCGCCGAACGACGGCACGCTGAACACCGTCGGCTCGCTCGACGTCGACGTCAATGGCTCGGCCGCCTTTGACATCACGGTCGATGGCTCCGCTTTCCTGACGGTCTCGTCCGACGATGCCGAGTTCACCGAGGGTGACTCCGGTGCCACTCCGGCCAGTGACGATGCGACCCCGGCAAGCGACGATGACGAAGACGATCTCGACGAGGATGAGGACGCGACGCCGAGCGCTGGCTGATCGTTCCTGATGCTCAGCTCGACGGAACGGACCCTGGGGCGTTGCTCCAGGGTCCGTTCCGCTTGGGGCGGCCTGGTCTCGAATAGCGTGGGCATCCAGAGCTGGGAACGTCGTGACCGAAGTATCAGCGTGGTCGCCCCCCTCATGGCTCTGGACCGCTGGCAGGTGCTGATAATGGGGCGGATGCACGACCTCGGTCAGCGCTTCACATCGGTGAACCGGATCGTCGGGAACTGATCTGACCAGATGGTAGACTGCGCGGAATGCCGTCCATCCGTCACCGTACGACGGACACCGATCGGATCCCGACGGCGATCGCCGGGACACAGGTATGGACTGGCAGACGAACATTTCAAGATACTCGCTGAGGAGTTCAACCTATGTCAGATTCACCCTTCGATTCCGCCCTGTCCCGCCGTGACTCGCGCCGTGACCTGCTGAAGCAGGCAGGTGTCGCCGGTGCGGCGGCCGTGGTCGCGGGCTCGTCCCTCGCGGGAACCGTAGCTGCCCAGGAGGCCACGCCTGTCGACCAGGCTGCCGCTCCCGGCGGGAACACGCCGGCTGGCCCCATGGTCGACCAACTGATCTTCTGGACCCGGGCCAGCCCGGACGATGTCGGCTCGCCCAACCTGTTCACGCAGATCAAGTCGCGGGCGGATGCCTACACGGCCGCGACCGGGACGCCGATCGACATCCAGACCGTGCCGGATGCCGATTTCCGAGCCCGCATGTCCGCCGCGGCACCGGGTGGAGAGGGTCCGGACGTCTTCGGCCCGGTCGCCCACGACTGGCTCGGTGAGTTCGTCGTGCAGCAGATCGCCCTCCCGATTCCCGCTGGCGCCATCGACACCCCCGAGGACTTCACCGCCGCCTCCATGCAGCTGTCGAGCGTCGATGGTCAGCTCTACGGTGCCCCAATGGAGGTCGAGTCAGTCGCGCTGATCTATAACGCCGATCTCGTTCCGACCCCGCCGACGACGTGGGACGAACTGGTCCAGATGTCAAACGGGCTCAGGAACGGTGAGACCTATGGGTTTGGTTTCCCCCTCCTGGAGCAGTACCACGAGGCTGGCTTCTTCCTCGGGTTCGGCTCCTACATCTTCGGCTATCCCAATCAGACGTGGGATACCAATGACATCGGCCTGAACAACCCCGGTGGCGTCGAGGCCGCCCGGTTCCTCCGTGACATGTACTGGCTCGATATGCCGGACATGCCGGACGTGGTGATCGACCGGGCCAACATGCATGGCGTGATCGAGGGTATGACTGAGGCCGGCCAGGTAGCCATGACCATCAATGGACCGTGGCGAATCAATCCGCTCGCGACTGCCGGGGTCAACTATGGCGTCGCCCTCTTGCCAACCCTGCCGAATGGCCAGCCGATGAAGCCGTTCGTCGGCGTCCAGTCGATGCTGGTCAGCGCCTACAGCGAGAAGCAGGAAGCGGCGCTCGACTTCATCAACTTCATGTCCGGAACCGACAGCCTCGCCGCCGTCTTCGCCGCCGACCGCAAGGTCCCGGCCCGGATCAGCGCCCAGCAGGTCGAATCCGTCGCGAGCGACCCGTGGATCGAGACTTGGGCGCGGCAGGCGGAGCTCGGTCAGCCGATGCCGAACGTGCCAGCCATGAGCCGCGTCTTCACGCTCTGGGGCGGCATCATGGACGCTATCATCCCCACCAACGCGCCAGACGACCAGATCCAGGGCTTCCTGGATCAACTGGTCGAGCAGATCCGTGAGGAGACTGCCGGCTAATCATCGCCTTGACCTAGCGTCCGGAGAGACCGGCGGGCGATGCTCGCCGGTCTCTCGCTATCAGTCCCGCCGGGCAGAGCCGATCAACCTCCCATGTCCCTACGCTTCGACCTTGAAGTCTCTCATGAGTGGGGGTTTCCATGACCGTCTCGACTACAGGTCCATCGACCTCGGGACTCTCGGGTGCCGTGCAGACGCCGGCGACGGCGGGAAACGTGTCAGGAGGAGGCGACCCGGAGCGAACCAATCCAATTGCGTATGTCTACCTGTTCCCCATCGTCATATCCGCCCTGCTCTTTACGGTTGTGCCATTCCTTATCACCCTCTATTACTCATTCACTAACTATGGGTTACAAAACTTCGTCGAGTGGGAACTTATCGGCCTAGACAACTACCGTGAGATTCTGCAGGGCGGTAGTGAGTTCTTCCCGGTCCTTGGCTGGACGTTCGCCTTCATGATCCTGACCACCCTAATCAACGTCGGCTTCGGGATGCTGCTCGCCCTGCTGCTTGCCAACCCCAATCTGCCCGAACGTAACCTCTATCGGACGCTGCTCATCATCCCGTGGGCGCTACCGTTCATCCTGCTCGTCCAAGTGTTTGCCGGCATCTTCAACAACCAGGGACCGGTCAACCAGATCCTCAACAACATCGGCATCGCCAGTGTGCAGTGGATCCCGAACTTCGGTGACCCGCTGTTCGCCCGGATTGCCCTCCTGTTCGTCAACCTCTGGTTCACCTACCCGTTCTTCATGACCGTCGGTATCGCGGCCCTGGCGGCCATCCCCAGAGATCTCTACGAGGTCGCCGAACTCGACGGTGCCGGCACCTGGGTCAAGTTCCGGGACATCACCTGGCCGTTCCTCCTAAGCGCGGTCACGCCGCTGATCATCACGCAGGCCGCCTTCCAGTTCAACAACGCCGGCATCATCATCCTGTTTACCGCCGGTCTCCCCGCCGGCGAACCCGGCTCGCAGTGGGGTCTGACTGACACGCTGGCCTCATACGCCTACGACATCTTCTACAGCCAGCGCGAATACGGTCTGGCCGGTGCCTATGCGACGGTGATCTTCATCTTCATCGCCCTGCTGCTCGTCGTGACTTCGTTGACCACGCGCTCGTTCAAGGAGGACTAGATGACCACTTCGACGCAGCCGGCGGTCGCCCCCACGACGACCGCGGCTCCGGCCCTGACCGCGGTTCGCCGGTCGAACCCCCTCGGCCGGCACGCCGGGCTCTGGGTCAGCCGGCTCATCCTCTGGGTCATCATCGCCGTCTTCCTGTTCCCGGTGGTCTACGTCGTCCTCTACTCCTTCAAGGCCGGTGCCCAGAGCCTGTTCAGCCCGACGCTCTTTCCCACCGAGTACGGGCTGGAGAACTACGAGCGCCTGCTGCGCGGGAGCTTCCCGACCTGGGCCCTCAACAGCCTCATCTACGGTTTGTCCTGTGCCTTGGTCACCGTCTTCTTTGCAACGCTCGGCGGCTACGCCTTCTCCCGTCTCCGGTTCCGCGGGCGTCGCTATGGCATCCTCGCGCTCCTGATCGTCCAGGCGCTCCCGACCAATCTCGCGATCGTGGCGTTCTTCTGGATGCTCAACCAGGTCGGGCTCTACAGCACCCGGATCGGTCTCATCCTGATCCTCGGATTTGGCGGCAGCGCCCTGGCGGTCTGGCTCATGCGCAACTTCATGGAGAGCATCCCCAAGGACCTGGACGAGGCCTCGTACCTCGATGGCGGCACGACGTTCACGACCTTCTACCAGATCATCCTGCCGCTGGTCCTGCCCATGCTGGTGGCTCAGTTCATTTTCAGCTTCATCGGCGTCTACAACGAGTACATCCTGACCTCGATCCTGCTCGCCAACGATGATCTCTACCCGCTTGGCGTCGGTGTGCGGACGTTCTCCACCCAGTTCGCCAACCAGTGGACCACGTTCTGCGCGGCGGCAGTATTGGGCTCGATCCCGATCCTGATCATCTTCTTCATCGCCCAGCGGTTCCTCGTCGAGGGCCTGACCAAGGGCGCCATCAAGGGGTAGACGCGCGGCATGACCATTCCCGAGACCGAGATCCATACCCCCGCCTGGGTCCACGACGCGGTCTTCTACCAGATCTTCCCGGACCGCTTCGCGAAGAGCGATACCATCGAGAAGCCGGCCCACCTCGAACCATGGGACAGCGACCCGACCGATCACGGCTACAAGGGCGGCGACCTCGTCGGGGTGATCGAGCGCCTCGATTACCTCGTCGACCTCGGCGTGACGGCCCTCTATTTCAACCCGATCTTCCAGTCGGCGGCCAACCACCGCTACCACACCCACGACTACTACCAGGTCGACCCACTGCTCGGCGGCAACGACGCCTTCGACCGGATGCTGGCGGCCTGCCATGACCGCGGCCTCAAGGTCGTCCTCGATGGCGTCTTCAACCACGCCAGCCGGGGGTTCTTCCAGTTCAACGACATCCTCGAGAACGGCGCCGCCTCGCCTTGGCTGGACTGGTTCCAGTTCTACGAGCACCCCGCCAACGCCTACGACCACAGCCGCCCGCCCGGTTACCGGGCCTGGGTCGGCCTCCACGCCCTGCCCGCCTTCAACACCGACGACCCGCAGGTCCGCGAGTACATCATGCGGATCGGCGAGCACTGGGTCCGGAAGGGGATCGACGGCTGGCGACTGGATGTCCCGTTCGAGATCCGGACCCCCGGTTTCTGGGCGGAGTTCCGCCAGCGCATCCGCGCCATCAACCCGGACGCCTACATCGTCGGCGAGATCTGGGGTGATGCCCGCGAGTGGCTCCAGGGTGACCAGTTCGACGCGACGATGAACTACCAGTTCACCGGGGCGGCGCTGGCCTTCGCCGGCCGGCACCGGGTCGACGAGGCGTCCGTCGCCGGTCGGGACTACGAGCCGTACCCGGGGATCGGCGGTCATACCTACCGTGAACGGATCGACCGGCTGATCGCCTTCTACCCGTGGCCGATCCAGCTGGCCCAGCTCAACCTGCTTGACAGCCATGACACGTCCCGGGCGTTGAGCGTCCTGGGTGGCGATGTCCGGTCCCTGGAACTCGCGTCGCTGCTGCTCTTCACCTACCCCGGCGCCCCGTCGATCTACGCCGGCAGCGAGATCGGCGTCGACGGCGCCCTCCCGAGTGACCGCTGGGCCCGCCGGACATTCCCATGGGACCAGCCGGAGCGGTGGAACCGGGAACTCCATGGCCTGACGGCCTCCCTGATCGCCCTGCGGAAGGCTCACCCGGCGCTCCGGACCGGCGCCTACGACAGCATCGTCGCCACCGATGACAGTTATGTCTTCCTGCGGCGAAGCGATGGGACGCGTCTGCTGGTCGCGCTCAACAGCGGCGATGCCCCCGAAACCGTCGAAGTCCCACTGGGCGGCAAGTTGGGTCCGGTAGACCGCGCGACGACGCTCTGTTCGGTTGGCGAGGCGAGTGAGACATCCGTCGGTGACGATCTCCTCACGTTGTCCCTGCCGGCCCGCAGCGGGGTCGTCCTCGATCTGACCGGTCCCGCATGACGGGGGAGCCGGTCAACGTCACGGCCGATTTCATCTTCGGCACGATGGCGACCGATGACCTCCGGCTGGCCCATCTGCGCCGGGAGGCGCTCGGCCTGTCCCACCGGCACGCGCTCTCGCCCGCCGTCCCGTCCCCGGGGGAGCCCACGACGCTGACGGTCTGGGTCGGCCCGGACGCCGATGCCGACCGGATCGACGCCTGGTACTCCGTGGACGGGTCCGTCCCGACGAGCGAGGGGTCAGCGGTGGCCCTGCGGCGGGTGGCGTCGGAGTGGGACACGCTGGTCTGGGGGTACCGCGAGCGCTGGGAGGGCACTCTTCCCGCCCAGCCGGCGGGCACCCTGCTCACCTACCGGCTGGCGGCCACCGACGCGACGGGGACCGTCCGGATGGTCGCCGCCGACCCGGACGACCCCGGCACCGACCTCTTCGCGGTCTCCATCGATACCGACACCACTCCTGACTGGCTGCGCGAGGCCGTCATCTACCACGTCTTCGTCGACCGGTTCGACCCCGGCGCCGGACGTGACTGGCTGGCGCCGCCGAGCCTCGACGGTTTCTGGGGCGGCACCCTGCGCGGGGTGATCGACCGGTTGCCCTACCTGGCGGATCTCGGGGTGACCTGCCTCTGGCTGTCGCCCGTCTTCCCGTCGCCGACCCATCACGGCTACGACGCGACCGACTACTTACGGGTCGAGCCGCGACTCGGGACCGAGGCCGACCTGGTCGAGCTGTTCGACGGGGCCCATGCGTCGGGCATGCGCGTCATCCTCGACTTCGTCGCCAACCATCTCTCGGACGAGCACCCGGCTTTCCGGGAAGCGATGCGTGACCCGGCGAGTCCGGAGCGCGACTGGTTCACGGTCAGTGACGACGGCTCGTACCGCAGCTTCTTCGGGGTGCGGTCGATGCCGCAGATCCGCACGGATCACCCGGGCGCCCGGCGATTCCTGATCGAGGCGGCCGTCCACTGGCTGGGACGGGGCGCGGACGGTTTCCGGCTGGACTATGCCAACGGACCATCACACGCCTTCTGGGCGGCCTTCCGGCAGGCGACCCGGGCGGCGCGGCCGGACTCGGTCGCCATCGGGGAAGTCGTCGAGACGGCCGCCCTACAACGGAGCTACGCCGGGCGGCTCGACGGCACGCTCGACTTTCTCCTGCTCCAGCAACTGCGGGCGTTCTTCGCTTTCGACGCCCTGTCCCCCGCCGCGTTCGACGCCTTCCTGGCCCGGCACCTCGCCTTCTTCGGCGACCGCTTCGTCCTGCCGTCCTTCCTCGACAACCACGACATGAACCGGTTCCTCTGGGTGGCCGGGGGTGATGCCCGCCGTCTCCGGCTGGCCGCGCTCTGCCAGTTCACCCTCCCCCACCCACCGGTCATCTACTACGGCACCGAGGTCGGTCTCTCGCAGTGGCACGACCTCGAGTACCCGGATGGCTCCCGGCGCATGGAAGAGGCGCGCGTCCCGATGGTCTGGGACGCGCGCCAGGACCACGCGATGCTCGTTTTCTACCGGCATCTGATCGCGTTGCGTCGCGCGGCCCCTGGTCTCTGGTCGGCCCGCCGGACGCCACTCGTCCGCTCCGAGGACGGTCTCTATGTCGTCGGGATCGGCGACGGGGATGACCGCGCTGCCCTGGTCGCCCTGAACCGTAGCGCCTCGCGACAGCGTTTCGCGGTCCCGTCTGGCTGGTCGATCACGGGTACGGTCGTCCCGAGCGGCGACGGGGCGACCTTCGATGGTCGGTTCGTGGATCTCGCACCCTGGACGGGGCTTGCCGTCCTCGGCACCAGGATCGCCGGTGACGGGACCGAACATGCGCCCCGTCGGCCGGGAGGAACCGCGCCAGGCTGATTGCCAGTCGTGTACCGGCGTGATACGTTCCGCTGCATGCTCATGTGCTCACCTCCGAGCAGGGCCCTCTCCGCGGCTCACGAGAACGATGGGTCCCCGTGGATCGACTGACGCCCCGCCAGGCAGTCGTCATCATCGCCCGGCATCCCGCTGATATCCGGCTCGCGTCGCTGGCCCGTGACCTCGGACCGGTCCGCCTCGACGCCCTGCTCCTGGCGGCGCTGCGGGACGTGATCGCCGCGTCCGTCCGCGTCGACGGGGTGACCATTGCCGTCATCGCCCCGAATCCCTCGTCGCTAGCCCACCTCCGCCAGGTCCTGCCAGCCGGACTGGACCTGGCTGCCCCAGCCGGGCCATACCCCCCCGATGGCATTGGCCGGTTCGCGCTGGCACACGTCCAGGGTCTCGGTTTCGAGCGCATCGTCGTCCTCGACGGCGGCGTGCTCTGCCTGACACCACGGGTCGTCGGCACCGGGCTCAGTGCCCTCGGCGGTGCCGACGTCGTCCTGGGAGGCCATGCCGATGGGGCCGGGTACGGTTTCGGT
>CADCWK010000050.1 GCA_902806375.1 uncultured Thermomicrobiales bacterium | reverse complement strand
CGACGCCGCCGACGACCCGCAGTCCGGGATCGGCGATGTCCAGCGCCGCGCTCACGCCTTCGACGGTGTCGTGGTCGGTGATCGCGATGGCCGCGAGTCCCCGCTGACTGGCCAGATGGACCAGTTGTCCTGGCGTCAGCAGCCCATCCGAGGCCGAGGTGTGGGTGTGCAGGTCCGCCCGTCCGGCGGTGGTCGCTCCCGGCATCAGCGCGGTTCGATGACCAGGCGGATCGCCGTTCGGTCCTCGTCGCCGATCGTCACATCGATGAAGCCGGGCAGGCAGATCACCTCGATGCCCGTCTCCTGCAGGTAGTCGCGGGCGATGGCGACGGCCTTGACGGCCTGGTTGGTCGCACCGGCTCCGATCGCCTGCACCTCGGCCCGGCCCGCCTCGCGCACGACCCCGGCGATCGCGCCCGCGACCGCGCTGGGGCGGGACCGGGCCGACACCTTGAGGACGTCGTCGCAGACGGCAATCCCGCCATGGACCGCCGGGCCGTCGCGGCGGTCCACAGCCTCTCCAGGAGCCGCGGGCTCCTCTGCCGTCGCGAGGGGCGCAGTGACGTCGCTGGAGCGCCAGGACGGGACAGAGGGAGTCGTGGACGGGATCGATCCGTCACCGGAGATGGGACCCGCAGACCGGGGCTGCTGGGGCGCGCCAGCCCCGGCGGCGCCGGCAGCTTCCCCGACGTCCTCGCCCTCGTCGGGTCCGAACCGGGAGGACCGCGGGTCGATCCGGATATCGCGGAGGTCGAGCTTGCTGAAGAAGCGGTTCATGCGAGGTCCCTTGTCGCGGGCGCAGCGGTTGATCCCGAGAGATCAGCGGCGCGTCCGAGCGGATGAACGCCGTGGATGATCGCCCAGGGCACGGCAGATGGTACCGCGCCCGGACCGTGGGATCGCCACAGCGACGGTGATCCGACGAGGGGCGGGTGACAGGTGGCCGGTCCGGTGCCGCTAGCGGGCGTAATCGACGGACCGGGTCTCCCGGATGACGGTGATCTTGATCTGGCCCGGGTACTCCAGGCTCTCCTCGATCTTGCGGGCGACATCGCGGGCCAGCCGCGTCGCACCGAGATCGTCGATCCCGTTGGGCTGGACGAGGATACGGACCTCGCGCCCGGCCTGGATCGCGAACGACTTCTCGACCCCGTCGAACGAATTGGCGACGCCCTCGAGCGCCTCCAGCCGCTTGATGTACGACTCGACCATCTCCCGCCGGGCGCCGGGCCGGGCGCCGCTGATCGCGTCGGCGGCCTGGACGATGAAGGCCTCGACGGTCTGCGGTTCCTCGTCGTTGTGGTGCGCGGCGATCGCATGGACGATCTTCGGGGACCGGCCCAGCCGGCGGGCGATGTCGGCCCCGATCAGCGCGTGCGGACCCTCGACCTCATGGTCGACGGCCTTGCCGATGTCGTGCAGCAGTCCGGCCGTCTTGGAGACGTTCAGGTCAGCACCGAGCTCGGCGGCGAGGGCCGTCGCGATCATGGACGCCTCGAGCGAGTGGGCGAGCACGTTCTGCCCGTAACTGGTCCGGAACTTCAGCCGGCCGAGCAGCCGGATCAGGTCGGGGTGGAGACCGGCGACGTTGGCCTCGTAGGCGATCCGCTCGCCCTCCTCCCGCATGACCTGCTCGAGCTCCATCTGGACCTTGCCGACGATCTCCTCGATCCGGGCGGGATGGATTCGGCCGTCCTGCATCAGCTTGAGCAGCGCCCGCCGGGCGACCTCACGACGGACGGGATCGAACCCCGAGACCATGATCGCCTCGGGGGTGTCGTCGATGATCAGGTCGACTCCTGTCGCCTGCTCCAGGGCACGGATGTTCCGCCCCTCGCGGCCGATGATGCGGCCCTTCATGTCGTCGCTGGGCAGTGGCACGACCGAGACGGTAGTCTCGGCGACGTAGTCGGACGATATCCGCTGGATCGTCGTCGCGAGGATCTTGCGGGATCGGCGGTCGGCCTCGGCCAGCGTCTCCTGTTCGATCTCATGCATCCGCCGCGCACCCATCGAGCGGGCCTCGTCCTCGATCTCGGCGACCATGGCGAGCCGGGCCTCCTCGGCGGTCAGGCCGGAGACCCGCTCGAGCTCACGGCGCTGATCCTGGCGAGCGGCTTCGGCCAGTCGCTCGGTCTCGGCGCGACGCTCCCCGAGATCGGTCTCCTCCCGCCGGCGCTGCTGTGCCCACGTGGCCTGCGCCTCCTGGGCGTCGAGCTCCTGGCGCCGGAGGGCGACCTCCCGGTCATCGAGTAGGTCGGCCTTGCGGTCGAGCGCCTCTTCCTTCTGCTCGAAGCGTCGCTCGATCCGATCCAGGTCCTTCCGGCGCTGGCCGAGTTCCCGTTCCACGTCCCCGCGCAATCGAAGCGCTTCGTCCTGGGCCTGCAGCGCTGCCTCGCGCCGCCTGGTCTCCGCTTCCTCGGTGATCCGATCCGCTTCGAGTTGCGCCCGTCGGACCCGTGAGTGGGACTTGCGCTCGAGAACGAAGAACGTCAGAAGAGCGGCGACCGCGGCGGCAAGGAGCGCGACAAGCACGATGAGAAAGTCCATCACATCGCCCCTGGCTGCCTGTTCTCCACGGCTATGGAGAGGTATTGGCGTGATCGTATGACAACCAATGGCCAACCGGGACCACGCCGCTGCGTGTCCCGGAAGCCACTTCGCAACTCCTGCTGGAAGTCAGTTAGGTGCATCATCTTACGGTTACAGGCGAGAGACCGTCAAGCGACGGCGTCCTGCCCGGAGACGGTTTGTCGCTTCCCGATGCGGAAGCCGGCCCGACACGATGACCGAGAGAGCGGGCGGGCGGTCGTTGCCGTCCTCGCGGTCACGGTGCATACGTAGGTTCGAGGGATTGTGAACTCCCGGAGCGAAATACGTAACGTCAACGATCCCGGCCCGGCCTAGTCACTCCTATAGTTCGATTAGTTCGATCAACGCACAGCCCATCGCCGCGTCGACGGAAGCCAGACCCTGGCATGCCCTTCCCGGCGGACCGGAACGCCCCGCACCGCTCGCGGCACCCGTCCCGGCATGTATCCAGATCGTCGATACGGGAGTCACAGGGTCGATGGACATTGAAGCATCCAGTCATGAAGGCGTCGCCAGGGCGTGTGGACGGCTACTCGCCCATCTCGATCTCATTCGCCGGTCGGTCGATGGAGATGGGGCGATCGGAACGACCTGCTTCCAGCAGGCCGCCGCGATGCCCGGACCGGTCCTCGGTGCGCTGCTGGCCATGTCCTGGCGCGACCTCTCGGCGATCCGCCGTCAGTCCGGTCGGACGCACCAGGCCGACTGGCTGGAAGAACGCCTCGGCGAGATCCTCGACGACCTCGGCGCGCCGATGCCCCGTCTCCTGGACCGCGCCGATCAAGGCGATTTCGCGAGGGGCTTTTACCACGAGCGGGCGACCGCACGGGCGATCGGTGGTGTGCCCCGGCATCGGCCAGCTCCGGTCATGCAGGATGCCCTCCTGCGGGAACTGACGGTCGACCCGGGGGAAGCGGTCCCGGACGACCTCTGATCGCGACACCAGACCGGACGCGGCGTCGCGGTCGATCCGGCGTTGGACCGCCGAGGTGCTGTACCATCACCCCCCGTGACGGGTCTCCCGGCCGCCGCACCGGTCGGATCGTCCAGGGGAGCAGACACCGATGAAGGTCACCATCTTCGGCACCGGCTACGTCGGTCTGGTCACCGGCGCCTGCTTCGCCGAGGTCGGCAACGATGTCCTCTGCGTGGACATCGACCGTGCCCGGATCGCCCGCCTCAACGCCGGCGAGGTCCCGATCTTCGAACCTGGTCTCGAGGAGATGGTCGCCCAGAACGTCCGGGCTGGCCGCATCCGGTTCACCGACCAGTTCGCTGACGGCGTCGGTCATGCCCGGCTCCTGGTGGTCGCGGTCGGTACCCCGCCCAACCCGGATGGCTCCACCAACCTCACCGCGATCCGCAGCGTGATCCAGTCGATCGCCGACGTGATGGACGACGACAAGGTGATCGTCATGAAGTCGACCGTGCCGGTCGGGACCGGCGACATGGCCAGCACGATGCTGAGCAAGCGCCTGTCCGAGCGTCAGTCGACCGCCTCGTGGGACGTCGTCTCGAACCCGGAGTTCCTCAAGGAGGGGGCGGCGATCTCCGACTTCATGCGCCCGGACCGGATCATCGTCGGCAGCGCCAACCCGCAGAGCCTCGAGTTGCTCCACGAGCTCTACGCCCCGTTCAACCGCAACCACAACCGGCTCATGACGATGGACCTGCGGTCGGCGGAACTGACGAAGTACGCTGCCAACGCCATGCTCGCCACCAAGATCTCGTTCATGAACGAGGTCGCGAACATCGCCGAGCGGGTCGGGGCCAACGTCGAGAGCGTGCGGGCCGGCATCGGCTCGGACCCGCGGATCGGCTACGACTTCATCTACGCCGGGGCCGGTTTCGGCGGCTCCTGCTTCCCCAAGGACCTGGGCGCACTCGAGCACGTCGCCCGCTCGGCCGGGTATGAGCCGCAGCTGATCCGCGCCGTCCAGGACGTCAACCAGCGCCAGAAGCACGTCCTGTTCGAGAAGATCGCCCGCTACTATGCCGAGGCCGGTGGCCTCAATGGCCGGACGATCGCCGTCTGGGGCCTGTCGTTCAAGCCGAACACCGACGACATGCGCGAGGCGCCGAGCCGCGTGCTGATCGACGCGCTGCTCGACGCCGGGGCGAACGTCCGCGCCTTCGACCCCGAGGCCATGGACGAGGCCCGGCACCTCTTCCCGGGGGCGCTCGGACTGTCGTTCACCGAGACCAAGGAGGCCGCTACCGAAGGCGCCGACTGCCTGGTCATCGTCACCGAGTGGCGGGCCTTCCGCTCCCCGGACTTCAACGCGCTCCGGGCGACCCTGACGCGGCCTGTCATCTTCGACGGCCGGAACGTCTACGACGAGCGTCGGATGACCAACGAGGGGTTCGAGTACTACGGGATCGGGACCGGCGACCGGCTCCCCGTCACCGTGTCTGACGCGACGGTCCAGTCCACCGCTGGTCGCGGGGACTGATCGAGCCCCATGCGAATCGCGCTGGTCCACGACTACCTCACCCAGTCCGGCGGTGCCGAGCGGGTGCTCGAGGCGCTGCACGGGATCTGGCCTGACGCCCCGGTCTTCACGTCCCTCTATGACCCGGCCGCGTTCCCTCCCCACTGGCGTGGCTGGGACGTCCGGGAGAGTGCGCTCGGCCGGATCCCTGGGGCCCGCCATAACCACCGGCTCCTGCTGCCGCTCTACCCGCTCGCCTTCGCGTCGTTCCGGCGGGAACTGGCCGGTTACGACGTGGTCCTCTCCGATTCGAGCGCCTGGGCCCACCAGGCGGGAGACCGGGCACAGGTGCGGATCAGCTACTGCCACTCGCCATCCCGCTTCCTCTGGGGTGACGAGTCGTACCTCCAGCCGGCCAGGATCCCGACCGCGGTCCGCCGCGCGATGGATATCGGCTTCGGTGCGCTGCGCCGGCTCGATCGCCGTTCAGCACGCGAACTGGACGTCGTCCTCGCCAACTCGGCGGCGGTCGCCGGGCGGATCGCTCGGGTCTGGGGCCGGACGGCGGACGTCGTCTACCCGCCGGTCCAGATCGAGCGATTCACGCCTGCTCCTCCCGGGTTGATCGAGGACTACGCGCTGGTCGTCTCGCGTCTGGTCCCGCACAAACGGATCGACCTCGCGGTCGATGCCTGCACGGCGACGGGGCGACCACTCAGGGTCGTCGGGAGTGGCCCGGCGGAGGAGCGGTTGCGCCGACGGGCCGGTCCCTCGGTCGAGTTCCTCGGTCAGCGGACCGACCCAGAGACGGCGGAACTCATGCGGCGGTGCAGGATGTTCATCCTGCCCGGCCAGGAGGACTTCGGCATCACGGCCGTCGAGGCCCAGGCGGCTGGCCGGCCGGTTGTGGCCTTCGGCGCTGGCGGGGCACTGGAATCGGTCATTGACGGCCGGACGGGGGTCCTGTTCGGGGAGCAGACCGTCGCGGGACTCACGGCGGCACTGGATGCCGCAGATCGGTGGGAATGGTCGGCGGACGCCTGCCGCGACAATGCGCTGCGGTTCGCCGCCAGCCGCTTCCAGCGCGAGATCAGGGACATCGTCGAAGCGACCTGGCGAGACCGGCCATCACGCTGATCGACTGGCCCGACCCGGCCACCCGGTGACCGAGCGCACAACGAGCGACGGGCCATGTCCTGGTATGGACATGGCCCGCGCGGTCTGGACGATCTTCCGGTCGGTGCGAGCTACGGGACGGCCAGCATCCGGTCAAGGGCAACCAGCGCCTCACGGGCCTGCCGTGGCTCGACGGTGATCTGGTTGACGACCTCACCCTCGACCAGGTGCTCCAGGGTCCAGAGGATGTAGGCCGGATGGACCCGGTACATGGTGGAGCAGGGGCAGACGACCGGGTCGAGGCAGAAGATCTCCTTGTCCGGCAGTTCGGCGTTGAGCCGGTTGACCAGGTTGATCTCCGTCCCGACGGCCCAGGTCGTCCCGGCCGGGGCGGCCCGGATCGTGTCGATGATGAACTCGGTCGACCCGGCGCTGTCGGCGGCCTGGACGACTTCCAGTCGGCACTCGGGATGGACGATGACGTTGACACCGGGGTGCTCGGCGCGGGCCTGCTCGATCTGCTCGACGCTGAAGCGGGCGTGGACGGAGCAGTAACCCTTCCACAGGATCACCGTCGCGTCGTTGATCTGATCGGCGGTGAGACCGCCCATCGGCAGGAACGGGTCCCAGACGACCATCCGGTCCTCGGGGATGCCCTTGGTCACGCCGGTGTTGCGGCCGAGGTGCTCGTCCGGGAAGAACATGATCTTGTCGCCGCGCTCGAACGCCCAGTCGTAGACCCGGCTCGCGTTGGACGACGTACAGACGATGCCACCGTTGCGACCGCAGAATGCCTTGAGCTCGGCAGTCGAGTTCATGTAAGTGACGGGCACGACCCGATCGAGATCGACGCCGGCCCGGCCGATCGCCCGCCAGGCCGCCTCGACGTCGACGCCCTTGGCCATGTCAGCCATGGAGCAGCCCGCCTCGAGGTTGGGCAGGATCACCTTCTGGTCCCCGGAGGTCAGGATGTCGGCGCTCTCGGCCATGAAGTGCACGCCGCAGAACAGGACGAACTCGGCGTCGCGCTGGGCGGCGGCGAGCTGGGACAGCTTGTAGCTGTCGCCCCGGAAATCAGCGAACTGGATGACCTCGTCGCGCTGGTAGTGGTGCCCGAGGATGACGAGACGGTCGCCGAGCTGGTTCCGGAGCGCACGGATCCGGGCGTCACGCTCGACCGCGTCCATCCGGAAGTACTCCCGGGGGATGCGCTTCTGCCGGAGCGGCGTGGCGCCGTAGGCCCGGAGGGTGTCGTAGGCGCCGGTCCCCTCTTCGGGCACACAGCTGGCCGCGTCGAGTTGCGCGTCGACGAGCCAGGGCGTCGTGATGGTCGGATCGCTGGCGATTCGGACCGCAGGGCCGGACATGACGACTGGCAGCGCCATCGAGTGCCTTCCTCTCCGGGTCGCGTCACAGGTGAAGCGTTGCCCGGCCTGGTTGTCTGGCGGAGATCCGGTCCGAGTCTCGCGATGCCAGCCTGGCGATCGCGTCGTGACCGAATGGTGCTGTGGTCAGCGGGAGTCCCAGTAGGACTCCGGGGATGTCGACTGACCCAACCCCTTGGTGATGCCCTAACGATAGACTAACGGAGAGTAATTGTCAACATGACACTAAGTAGCCGCGGCCTGCCCACACCGTGAGCCGACCGATCTGGGTCCGGCCGGCTCCCATGGATGACGACTCGTCCATGACTCCCAGTGAAACGTCGGTCACTTGCCGGTGGACGGGTCCGACCGGCGGACCATCGGTTCAGACCCGCTCCAGCACGATGACGGGAATGACGCGGGTGGTCTTGCGCTGATAGGCACCGAAGCCTGGCGCGCGTTCGACCTGCTCGGCGAACAGGCGGTCACGCTCCCCACCCGTGGTGACCCGCGCGCGCATCGGGAGCGTCTCGGTGCCGACCTCGACGGTCACATCCGGGTTGGCGACGAGGTTGTGATACCAGGCGGGGTGATGATCGGCCCCGCCGGCAGACGCATAGATGTGAAGCTCATCACCTTCCTGGTGATGGACCAGTGGGGTGACCAGCTCCCGCCCGGTCTTCGCGCCGGTCGTGTGGAGGATGAGCATCGATGCTCCCTCGAACATGCCGCCGACCTTGCCACCATTGGCCCGGAACTCCTTGATGATACGCTGATTGAAATCGACCATGTCCGTCATGTTCATGCCTCACTGTTCAGTCCTGGCCGCTACGTTGTCCGCCCCGATTCTGCCACGGCTTACACATGGTAAGAACTAGCCGTTCGATCAGGGAGCATCGTCCGGGCGACCCGTCCACCGCGGCGACAGCGGCGGGGACGTGTCGGGAGTCACGGCCGGTCCGTCCAGCATCGCTTCCATGAGGTCCAGGCGCCGGTCGAGGTCGACCCGGTCCGCCGCGATGCTCAGCCAGGCCGGAATGACCGACCCGGCCAGCGCAACGGCGGCATAGCGGGCGCAGACGCGCAGCGTGTCGCGCCGGTCACCCTCAATGCTCACCATGTCTCCGACGGCGTGGCGCGACCGGATCGAGCGGTCGTGCCGCAGGTGCACCCACCTGGGAGCCACAGCCCATCGACGCTCCAACGTCGCCGCGTCCAGGCCAGAGACTTCGTCGAGTCGATCGACCAGACGGCTGGCGCCACGCAGCCGGGCTTCCGCGGCGAACCTGCTGCCGAACCGTCCCAGCGAGTTGTCTCGCCGGCCCCACCTCTCCATCAGCCCGATCTGGACGACCTGAACCACCCGCCAGAGCGCCAGTGTCGCACCGGGAAGATCGCCCGACCTCGCCGCACTCCTTCCAGTTACAACCACCCGACGCGCCTCAGCATCGTGCTGCCGCAGCCGCTGCGTGATCACTCCGGGGTCGAACCGGTGTCGCGTCGCCCAGGTCGCCAGGCTGGCGGCGCGGGGATCACCACTATCCAACAGCGCCCGGCCGCCATACGCCTTGTCCAACACATGGAACCAGCGGGTGTCGTCGATTGCGTTCTCCGCGGGCGACACCCCGCTGCACACCCGGTCGACTTCCTCCCCAGTGAAGAGGAGCCGTCCCGCATCGATACCGGTCCACCACCCTTCCGCGATCCAGCCGGGGATGAGCCGTCTCCGGATGTCGTTGACAGCAGCCCGGACCTCGTCCTCCCACCCGACCGCTGAGATGAGTACGAGGTCGATGTCGGACAGCGGCCAGGGCGCCCCACGGCCCACACTTCCTGCCAGCACGGCACCCGTCAGTCCGTCGACGGACGCCAGCTCGTGCCCGACCCTCGTCACCCGGTGCTCGAGGATCGACCGCCAGTCGGTGAGGAACGACGCGAACCGGGCATCCGTCGACCAGCCGCCGATGATGTCTTCCATGGCCCCCACTCCTGCGGCGGTCACCCTGCGCCCCCGCTACCGTGCACGATCCCGTCGGTCCGGGAAGGCGCATTTCCGGTAATTTCGATCCAGTTCAGGCACAATAGTCGTAGACGGCCCGGCACAGCCCGTGCTGACACATCACGAATCCCGATCCAGCCCAATCTGGTCGACTGGCCAGTCCCCGCAGGGTCGTCCCATGCCGGTCGCTGGTTTCGATCCAGTCGACCTGCGAGCCGGCCCCCTCAGACACCGGTCATTCGTCAAGGAGTCCCACCGTATGGCTGAACGCGACACGACCCAGGACGCCCGCGGCTACGCCCACCCCGAGATGCTCGTCTCCACCCAGTGGGTCGCCGACCACCTCGACGACCCGAACGTCCGCCTCGTCGAATCCGACGAGGACGTCATGCTCTACGAGATCGGCCACATCCGGGGCGCGGTCAACCTCGACTGGCATACCGACCTCCAGGACCAGGTCGACCGCGACTTCATCGACAAGGCGGAGTTCGAGCGGCTGGCCGGGCAATCCGGGATCGCCAACGACACGACCGTCGTCTTCTACGGCGACCGCAACAACTGGTACGCCACCTACGCCCTCTGGCTGTTCCGCTACTACGGCCACGAAGACGTCCGGGTCATGGACGGTGGCCGGGCGAAGTGGGAGGCCGAGGG
>CADCWK010000049.1:9128-10190 GCA_902806375.1 uncultured Thermomicrobiales bacterium | reverse complement strand
CCCAGACCCGGCCGAGACCGACGGCGAGAGCCCCGACCCATCCCCGAGGGAGTAGTCCCCGTGCCGAAGCCCCTGTTCCCGGACCTTCGCCTCGCCGCCGCCGTCACCGCCGCCCGCCTGACCGCGGCCGGGCTCCGCCGCGCCCACCGGGGCGGGACCGCCGCCCCCGGCCTCGTCGCCGACCGGATCGACCCCGGCCTGCTCGGCAAGCTCAGCGCCGACCTGCCCCGCGGCGTCGTCCTCGTCGCCGGGACCAACGGCAAGACCACGGTCAGCCGGATGCTGGCCGATATCCTGACCGCCGACGGCGCCGACGTGATCCACAACCGCTCCGGATCCAACCTCGTCCGCGGCGTGACGGCGTCGTTCGCCGAGCGGGCCGGGCTGCTCGGCGGGGCGGGCGGCGACGCCGCGGTGATCGAAGCCGACGAGGCCGCCTTCCCCGAGCTGCTCCGCCGGATCCAGCCCCGGGTCGTGCTGCTCAACAACCTGTTCCGCGACCAGCTCGACCGCTACGGCGAGCTCGCGACGATCGCCCGCTCCTGGGAGGCGGCGCTGAAGACGCTCCCGGCCGGGTCGACCATCGTCGCCAACGTCGACGACCCCCTGATCGCGCAGATCGTCGGTGGCTCGCCGGCCCGGCTGCTGCCGTTCGGGCTCACCGACCAGAACCCGGCCATCCAGCTGGCCGAGCTGCCCCACGCCGCCGATACGATCCGCAGCCGCGCCAGCGGCCAGACCTACGTCTACGACGCCCTCTACGTCGGCCACCTCGGCGCCTGGCGGACGGCCGACGGCAGCGAGGCCCGGCCCCGGCTGGCCTTCGCCGGCGACCAGATCCGCCTGAACGGCGTGGAGTCCCTGGCGATGTACGTCGAGGTCGCCGGGCCGCCCGAGATCACGATTGCGCTGGAGGTCGGCGTCCCCGGCCTCTACAACGCCTACAACGCCCTGGCCGCGACAGCCGCCGCCCGCGCCCTCGGGGTGGAATCGACCGTCATCCAGGACGCGCTGGGCGCCTTCCGGGCCGCCTTCGGCCGGATCGAGCGAGTCCAGCTCGAC
>CADCWK010000049.1:0-9085 GCA_902806375.1 uncultured Thermomicrobiales bacterium | reverse complement strand
GTGGGACGTCGACTTCGAGCTGCTCGCCGCCGGGACGACGCCGCTGGCGACGGCGGGCATGCGCGCGCCGGACATGGCCAACCGGCTGAAGTACGCCGGGGTCGCGACCGACCGGATCACGACGATCGGCGGCGAGCTGCCGGCGGCGCTGGCCACGTTCGTCCGATCCATCCCCGAGGGTGGCAGCGGCTATATCCTCCCCACCTACACCGCGATGCTCGCGATCCGGCGGGCGCTGGCCGAGCGTGGCGCGGTCGAGGCGTTCTGGCGGCAATAGGCAGCGATGTCTCGCGGGGGCGGGGCGTAGGGTCTCGCTTCGCAGGCCCAACCCGGCCCCGACAGTAGCCATCGCCCGGGGCGATAACCGAACTGGCCGCGATTGGGGGCGAGGGAACGCCGTGGTTGGCAGCCGAGTGGACCCTGACGGCGCGGGCGACCACGAGGCATCGCCCCTACGAATGCGGCCGCGAAGACGGCCCACTCATATGAGAACGGGAGCACCACCATGGACCTGACGCTGGCCTGGCTGTACGGCCGGGAGATGAACATCTACGGCGACCGCGGCAACGTCCGCGCCCTCGAGCAGCGCGCCCGCTGGCGTGGGATCGACGTCACCGTCGTGACGTCCGGTCTGGGCGACCCAATGCCGGACGTGGATCTCTACTTCTGGGGCGGCGGGCAGGACCAGGAGCAGGTCAACGTCGCTCACGACCTCCAGGGCGCCAAGGGCGACGCCCTGAAGGCCGCCGTCGAGGGAGGCGCGGCGCTGCTCTCGGTCTGCGGCGGCTACCAGTTGCTCGGCCACGAGTACCGCCCCCACGACGACGAGCCGCTGCCGGGCATCGGCCTGTTCGACGTCACGACCGTCGCCGGGCCGGAGCGCTTCATCGGCAACATCGTCGTCGACTCCCCGATCGGCGAGCTGGTCGGCTTCGAGAACCACAGCGGCCTGACGACCCTCGGCCCCGGCGTCCAGCCCCTGGGCCGCGTCCGATCGGGGCGAGGCAACAACGGCCAGGACGGCACCGAGGGCGCGATGTACCGCAACGCCATCGGCTGCTACCTGCACGGCTCGCTGCTGCCGAAGAACCCCGTCCTGGCCGACTGGCTGCTGGAACGCGCCCTCAACCGGCGCCACGGCACGGTCACCCTGCCGCCACTCGACGACACGATCGAGGTCGCGGCCCACGCCAACGCCGTCGGCCGCGCGGGCCGTAGTTAGCGCGGCACCACCGGCGAGGGGACATGACGTTCGCTGCGCCGGCCCTGCCCACGTCACCCGGCGCGACCGCGGAACGGATTTCCAGGATGGCCGCACGATCCTGACGACCTGGATGGGCCACGCGTCCGGGCGCGAGAACCGCCCGGCCCAACATGAAAAGCCGATCACTCCGATGACCGTACCGACAGGTTCATGGTCGTCTCATCCCGCTCATTCCAAGGCCGGGTAATGACTCCCCGCTCCGGGCGGTGAGGAGCCGCAGCGACGAGCCGAGCCGGGGAGGGGTCTGCTCGCCACCACCGAGTTGCGCGTTAGGGCGTTCTGAGACCACCTCCCTGAGAACGTCCATCACGGCGATCCGCTGGCAATCATTGCCTGTTCGAGGAGGTGTACGGACAGGCCGCCGCGGCCACCGTGGTAGACTCCGGGCATCGCGTGGTGCCTGCCTACCCCTGATTCACGCCCTACCCGGTGGCTCGCGCTGCGCCCTGAAACCCGACTCCCGATGGCGCTCCCGGGCGCCCGTCGTGTCCCGCCGAGGTCTACCTTGCCGCCGCTCTTCGCCGCTGCCCGGTCCGACAGCACGACCGGCCCGGCTGACGCGGATGCGATGGTTGCGAACCGTTGATCGGCCGGCTGCTGTTCGTCACCCTGCTGACGGTGATCGCCTTCGTCCAGGCGACGATCCTGCCGGCCGTCTGGCCGCTGGAGGTCCAGCCCAACGTCGTCCTGATCCTGCTGGTCGTCTGGACGGCCATCAACGGTATCCCGGCCGGGGTCGTCCTGGTCGCCTTCGTGGGGCTCGTGCTGGACCTGCTCGCGCTCGACCCGATCGGCATGAACGGGCTGGCGCTCCTCAGTGCCGTCCTGATCGCCGGGCTGGCCCGGCAGCGGGTACTGCGCTCGACGCTCGTCCTACCGATGATCCTGACGGTGATCGCGGCGATCGTCCACCCGTTCGTCCTGGCGACGCTCGGCGGCCTGGTCGGGGCCGGCAACTACCCGAGCCGCGACACGCTCCCGGTCCTCGTACCCCAGGCTTTCCTGTGCGCGGTCTTTGTCCCCCCGCTCTTTCTCGTGGCGAGCGCGTTCGCTCGCCGGTTCCCGGAGGTTCGTCGCTGATGGCCCGGCACAAGCGCATGGGATTCAAGCAGCCGGGTCGGACCGGGCGCCGTGGCGGCGTCCCGGAGTCCTTCGACCGCGTCTTCATCTCCCGCCGGATGCTGGTCGCCAAGACGGCGATCGTCGGCGGCTTCTCGGCGCTGGCCAGCCGGCTGGGCTACATGCAGATCGTCGCCCACGAGGACGCCGTCGAGGACGCCCAGGGCAATACTCAGTACACCAAGATGCTGCCCGCCCCGCGTGGCCTGATCTACGACCGCCACGGCCGGCTGCTGGCCCGGAACGAGATTGCCTTCCAGGTCGAGGTCGTCCCGGCCGAACTCCCGTCCCTCCGGACCGCCCCGGTCGAGCGCCGCCGCGTCCTGGACCGCCTGATCGCCGAGCTCAAGCTGCCCGACGCCCTCGTGATCAACCCCAACGACATCCCCGGCGAGCAGAAGGACGAGGTCTACGCCTCCATCGCGCAGGCGCGCGGCCGCGAGGGCGAGGACATCGCCGCCTCGGTCGAGGCCATCAGGGTCGCCGAGGAGCAGAACTACCTGATCCTGCTCGAGGACGAACTCTCGATCGACGACGCGGCCAAGTGGCGACTGAAATGCCGGTCGACGCCCGGCCTCAGGGTCATGAGTCTGCTGGACTACCAGCTCGGCAACACCTCCTCGACGTCGCAGAACCCCGTCATCGTCAAGACGGGGGTCGGCCGCGAGACGGCGATGTCGATCGAGGCCAACAAGCTCCACCTGCCCGGCGTCCGGATCGACGGCTCGGTCCTCGTCCGCCGCTACCCCGGTGGCCGGTCGATGTCCCACATCCTCGGCTTCGTCGGCCCGGTCAGCGAGGCGGAAGTCAACGACACGGTCAACCAGGCCGGCAACCCCATCTACGCGAACAACGACCGCAGCGGCAAGGACGGCCTGGAGGCCGCGCTGGAGGAGACGCTGCGCGGCCAGAAGGGGTACCAGAGGACCCTGCGCGACGCGATCGGCAACGACGTCGGGATCGTGCCGGGCTCCGAGGGATTCAACCAGGAGGCCGCGTCCGGTGACAGCGTCACGCTGACGATAGACCTCGAGCTCCAGACGGCCGCCAGCCGGGCGCTGAAGAGCTACATCGAGCACAGCACGGACGACCGCAAGGCCAAGGGCAACGACAAGAACAAGCAGTGGTCGAACTCCGGCGCCGTCGTCGCGATGGACCCGCGCAACGGCGAGGTGCTGGCGATGGTCAGCTACCCGCAGTTCGACAACGAGCTGCTCACCGAGGGCATCTCGGAAGCCCTCTGGAACGAACTCCGGGACGACAAGTCGGGCCGACCCTACTTCAACCGGGCGATCGGTTCGGCGCAGCCGCCGGGGTCGACCTTCAAAAGCTTCCTCGCCGCCGCGGCGCTCGTCGAGGGTACCCTCCGGCCGGAGTCGACCTTCGTCTGCACGGGCGGGCTGGGGATCGAGTTGGCGGGCGACGCCTCGCGAAAGAACGCGCATCCCTGCTGGAACACCGCCGGCCATGGCGCCGTCGACCTCGACGCGGCGATCAAGACCTCCTGCGACGTCTACTTCTATAACGTCGGTACTGGCACCGTTGAGGACCTCGTCTACTACGACATGGAACCGGAGTCCGGCGCCACCGGGAATCCCATCTACGGGACGGAGGCCAAGCCATTCACCGGTCTCGGGATCGACCGCATCCACCGGGACATGACCCAGAAGTTCTGCTTCGGTTCCGTCACCGGGTTCGAGCTGGGCGGCGAGGCACCGGGGCTGATCCCGAGCCAGGACTGGCTCATGGAGACCTACGGCCAGGGGTGGTCGGCCGGACAGACGATCATCGCGTCGATCGGCCAGGGCTACACCCAGACGACCCCTCTCCAGATGGCCACGAACACCGTCGCCCTGGCGAATGGCGGGACCATCTACAAGCCGGTCGTCGTCCGGAACACGATCAAGGCGCCGGTCGTCGCCGACGGTACCGCCGTCGCCGGGCCGGACGCCGGGCCGGAGACCATCCCCGCCGAGCCGCAGGAACCCCTGCGCCGCATCGAGTTCAACGACGGGACCCTGGAGGCGGTCCGCCAGGGGATGGCGAACGTGATCGACGGCTTCGTCGCCCAGAGTGACAAGCTGAACGGCTCCGTCTCCTACGCCACCCTCGATGTCGATGGTACCCAGGTCCAGGACCCGGAGTGGGCCTGGCCCCGGACCAACCCGCCCGGCATCCCGGAGAAGGACCGCATCCGCATCGCCGGCAAGACCGGCACGGCCGAGGCCGAACCGACCCCCGGCTCAAACATCGAGCCGCTCGACGAGAACGGGAAGTACAACAACCAGCACGCCTGGTTCACCTGCTGGGCGCCCTACGAGGAGCCCGAGATCGTCGTCTCGGTGCTGCTCGAGTACGGCGGCGAGGGCAGCGCCTACGCCGCACCGTGCGCCGACGCCATCCTGCGCGCCTACTTCGAAACGACCGGCCGGCGCCCCCGCAATCAGACGGTCGAGTTCAAGGGCGAGCAGCGGACCGTCTCCGTCCTGCGGGAGGACAGGGAACCGGTCCTCGACATCGAGACGGCTGAGTCGCTGACGTTCTTCAAGCCCTCTGACACCGCCGACACGTCCGGGACGGTCGACTAGATCGGCGACCTGTCACCACTGGATCGCCCGGCCCGCCGACCGCGAGCCGGGCGCCGTCGCGCCCCGTTCGGGGAGGAGCCAACCGACGCCATGACCGACGACTCTGCCACGGGGACGACGCTCCCGCCGGACCTGACGCTCGAACTCCACCACGTCGGCATCGTCGTCGGCGACCTCGAGGCCGCGGTCGCGCGCTACGTCGCGCTCGGGTTCCGGGCCGCCGGTCGCGAGGTCGTCACGGATCAGGGCGTCGAGGTCGCCGCCTTCCACGCCCCACCGGGCTACGTCGAGCTGATCTCGCCGCTGGACCCGGACGGCGCCATCGGCCGCTTCCACGCGAAACGGGGCGACGGCCTCCACCACGCCGCCTACCGCGTCGCCGACCTCGCCGCCGCCCTCGACCGGCTCGCCGCCGCCGGTGTCCGCCTGATCGACCGTGAGCCCCGCGTCGGGCTCCATGGCTGGCGAGTCGCCTTCATCCACCCCGAGGCCTGCGCCGGCGTCCTAACGGAACTCGTCGAGCTCTGAAGTCCTGTCCGAGTAGTCCGGTCACAAGGTGCCTTCACGACTCTCCTTGGCTCCGGGCCACCTGATCCGGGTCGGATGGCTGGATGGGAGCCCGTGTCACCCCGCGAAGTAAACTCTCCTCGAAACGCCGTCCCCCTACCGAACGAGGCCGACCGATGACCGAGACACGCCCGGCCCGCCCAACTCTGCCCCCCCTCACGACCGACTCCGGTTACGAGATTGAGCCCGTCTACGACCACTGGGATGGCCACCCCGGCCAGCCCGGGGAGTACCCGTTCACCCGGGGCGTCTACCCGACGATGTACCGTGGGCGGCGCTGGACGATGCGCCAGTACGCCGGCTTCACCTCGGCCGAGGAGAGCAACCAGCGGTACCGTCTGCTCCTCGAGCGCGGGCAGACGGGCCTCAGCGTCGCGTTCGACCTGCCGACCCAGCTCGGGATCGACAGCGACGACCCCCGCGCGTTCGGGGAAGTCGGGCGGGTCGGCGTCCCGGTCAGCACGCTGGACGACATGCGACGGCTGTTCGACGGCATCGACCAGGCCACCGTCACGACGTCGATGACGATCAACGCGCCGGCGTCGGTGCTGCTGCTGATGTATCAGCTCGTCGCCGAGGAGCACGGGGTCGACCCACGGAAGCTCGGCGGCACCATCCAGAACGACATCCTCAAGGAGTACAGCGCCCGCGGGACCTACATCTACCCGCCCCGCCCGTCGATGCGGCTCGTGACCGACACGTTCGCCTACTGCGCCGAACACCTGCCCAACTGGAACACGATCTCGGTGAGCGGCTACCACATCCGTGAGGCCGGGGCGACGGCTGCCCAGGAGATCGGGCTGACGCTTGCCAACGGGATCGCCTACCTGCGGGCGGCGGAGGCGGCCGGCCTGTCCGTCGACCAGGTGGCGCCACGGATGAGCTTCTTCTTCGCCATCCACAACAACCTGTTCGAGGAGGTCGCCAAGCTCCGCGCCGCGCGCCGGATGTGGGCCCGCATCGTCCGGGACGAGTTCGGCGCCACGGACCCGAGATCGATGATGCTCCGGTTCCACAGCCAGACCGGTGGCGTCACCCTCACCGCCCAGCAGCCCCTGAACAACATCGTCCGGGTCGCCTACCAGTCGCTCGCCGCCGTCCTCGGCGGGACGCAGAGCCTGCACGCCAACGGCTACGACGAGGCGCTCGCCCTGCCGACCGAGCAGGCCGCGACGATCGCGCTCCGGACGCAGCAGATCCTGGCCGAGGAGACCGGCGTCGCCGATACGGTCGATCCCCTGGCCGGGTCGTACTTCGTCGAGTCGCTGACCGACGCGCTGGAGGCCGGTGCCCAGGGCTGGCTGGACCAGATCGCCGAACAGGGCGGGGCCGTCGCGGCGACCGAGCATGGTTTCACCCAGAACGCGATCGGGGACAGCGCCTACCGCAAGGAGCTCCGCCGCGAGCAGGGGGAGGACGTCATCGTCGGGGTGAACCGGTACGCCAGCGCGGCCGGCGCCGACGAGGCCGCCGTCCCCATCCAGCGGATCGATCAGGACGCCGTCGCCCGGCAGGTTGCCCGGACGACCGAGTACAAGCATGGACGGGACGAGGCGGCGGTGACTACCGCTCTGGCCAGCGTCGACTCGGTCGCCCGTGGCACCGACAACCTGCTCCCCCCGATCAAGCAAGCCCTTCGGTCTGGCGCGACCCTTGGCCAGATCTGCGACACGCTGCGACGGGTCTTCGGCGAGTACCGGCCGTCCTGACCCCACGAACGGATATCGGAACGGGCTGATCCTGTCACGGATGCCAGACCCGCTACCGGGCACTGGAGCCGCCCGGCACATTGAAGGTGGGCAAACCGGCGTGCAGACGTCGATGCCCTGTAGCGTGCCCTGAAAGGAGGCTCGTACGATCGGCGCCGGGTGATGATCCTGCTGGATCGCGCGACCATTCCAGCTGAGCCGTCTGGCTCTCGCGCCCGACCAGGGTCGTCCGGTCCCTTGCGGGTATTCCGAACCCGGGACGAACCACCCCGACCAGGGCGGATCCTCCGGCCCGGCCAGTGAATTGCGCGAGAGCGAACCAGCGTGCCACCATTCCGGCGCCATCCGTCCCACTGCCTCATGACGCCGCGCCACCCGACCAGGGAGATCCGATGACCGACGACACCACGATCGCGTCGCTGTTCAAGGCCTATGACATCCGGGGCGTCGTCCCTGACGAGCTCACGCCGGATACGGCCTACCGGATCGGCCGCGCCATGGTCTCCTACCTGGCGCCGGACGCTGTCGCCGTTGGCCGGGACATGCGGGCCTCGGGCGAGGCCCTGTCGGCCGCGCTGATCGACGGGATCCGGGACGGCGGGGCCGACGTGACCGACCTCGGTCTGGTCAGTACGGACGCGCTCTACTTCGCGGTCGGCCGCTACGGCTTCCCGGCCGGCGTGATGATCACGGCCTCGCACAACCCCGCCCAGTACAACGGCTTCAAGATCTGCCGTGAGGAGGCCCGTGCCCTCTCGATGGACGAGGGCATCGGCCAGATCCGCGACCTCGCTGTCGCCAATACGTTCGCCGACCCGGCCGACGGGCGCCGGGGGGACCTCACCCAGCGCGACGTCCTGTCCGACTACGCCGGGTTCATGCTGGCCCAGATCGACCGGGCGAGCATCCGGCCGCTGAAGATCGCGATCGACGCCGGCAACGGCATGGCCGGCCGGATGACCCCGCCCGTCTTCGACCAGCTCCCGGTCGAGGTCGTCCCGCTCTACTTCGAGCTGGACGGGACATTCCCGAACCACGAGGCCAACCCGATCGAGCCGGAGAACACCGCCGAGCTGCGCCGGATCGTCGTCGAGCAGGGCTGCGATCTCGGCGTCGCGTTCGACGGCGACGCCGACCGGATGTTCCTCATTGACGAGAAGGGCGAGTTCATCGGCGGCGACATGACGACGGCGATGGTCAGCGTTTCGATCCTGAGCAAGAACCCTGGCGCGTCGATCGTCTACAACCTCGTCAGCTCCCGCAGTGTGCCCGAGACGATCGAGCGGCTGGGCGGGACCGCCATCCGGAGCCGAGTGGGTCACAGCTTCATCAAGGCGCTGATGCGCGATCGGGACGCGGTCTTCGGCGGCGAGCACTCCGGCCACTTCTACTTCCGCGACAACTGGTACGCCGACTCGGGCCTGCTCGCCTGCCTCAAGGTGCTGGAGCTGGTCTCCGTCGCCAACCAGCCGGTGTCGGCGGTCCTCGCGCCCCTCGACACCCGCGCCCGGTCCGGCGAGATCAACTCCGAGGTCGTCGACCCGGCGAGGACGCTCCGCACCATCGAGGAGCACTACGCGGCCGCCGGCGCGACGATCGACCACCTCGACGGCCTGACGGTCGGCTTCCCCGACTGGTGGTTCAGCCTCCGCTCGTCCAACACCCAGCCGCTGCTCCGGCTCAACGTCGAGACCGACGACCGGGACGCCATCCGCGGCCGGACCGATGAAGTCATGGCGATGATCCGGGCCTGACCCCCGTTGCCGCGCCGCCGACCTCCCGCCACCACCACAGGACGGCCGGTACGCGATCGCGCTGCCAGCCGGAGATTCCGATGC
>CADCWK010000048.1 GCA_902806375.1 uncultured Thermomicrobiales bacterium | reverse complement strand
TCGTTCCGCCTGCGGCCCCAGGTGGCCTGCCCGTCGCCCTCTGCGGCGACTTCGGGATTGGAGCGCCGGTGGCGGCGGTGATCCTGGAGGAGTGGATCGCGGCTGGTGTCCGGCGGGCCATCAGCATTGGGATCGCTGGGGGACTCCAGCGCGATCTGCCGATCGGCGCCATCACGCTGGTCGACCGGGCGATCCGGGATGAGGGCGTCTCGCATCATTACCTCGCGACCGATCAGCCGGCGGTCCCGGACCCGGCCCTGAGCGCGGCCCTCGGGGGCACGTTGACGGCGGAGGGGGCGATGCCGCGGGTCGGATCGACCTGGACGATCGACGCGCCGTACCGGGAGACAGTCGCCGAGCTGCGCCACTACCAGGCCGAGGGAGTCCTGACGGTCGAGATGGAGGCGGCGGCCGTCTGCGCGGTGGCCCAGGTCCGTGGGGTGGCGCTGGCGACCGCGTTCACGGTCAGCGACTCGCTGGCCGAACTGGCCTGGAACCCGCAGTTCGCGGCGGCGGAGGTCCAGACCGGACTGATGACCCTCTACCGCGCGGCGGCGGCCGTCCTCTCACGCCCCGACGGTCCGGAGCCGGCTCCCGGAGGAGCGGTCCGATGAGCGGACGGGGGGACGTTGGCTTTGGCATACTGGGCCGAGCGAACGCGGGTTGACGCACCGGTCAGCGGCGAGCCCCGTCCCAACGAGTCACCCAGCATTGACGAGGACGCCCCATGCGTGACGACCGTGACGACCGTGACGACAGCCGGACCAATGCCAGCGCCGACATGACCGGCGATGCGACGACCCAGGTCACCGGGACGGACGATACCGCCTCCGACATGGCGTCGAGTGGACTCAGCGGTTCGGGCGCCGGTGCCTTCGGGTCGGCCGCGGCGGTGACGGGACCCGCCGAGAGCGCGACCGGCGCCGTCACGTCCAGCGGCCGCCGGTTGCGCCTGCGGTTCCCATCGGCGCCCGGTGGCCGTAGCTCACCACAGGCGCCGGGGGCGACGCCCGACTTCTCCACCATCCCCGGCGAGCGCGTCCCGCGCAGCCCACGCGTCGATGCCGTGCGGCACCCCGCCGTCGAGGCCGGGACCGCCGAGGGCATCATGGGGTTTCACGACGCGGCGCCGGGGGAAGAGCGTGACCCGGAGCGGTTCGAACTGGGGTTGACGTCCTTCGAGGAGCAGCGCAAGTCCCAGCCGACGCTCCAGACGCCGGTCCGGCCGGCCCGGTCCGTGTCGGGGCTCGGTGACCCGGCCTGGCAGCGGCCAGCGCTCGGCGGTGGGGAAGAAACGCCCGTCTCTTCCCTCCCCGAATCCACCCGGACCGTCGACCGCTCCTGAGCGACGGTGGCTGGGTGATGGGAACCGTCACCGCCTGGCAGGACCGGATTCGTCCAGCCCAGTTGAAATCGGTCGCCGTGGGGCGCGGTGCGGCACGCCAGTTCCACGGTGTGAACGGCGAGACCATCTGACGGAAAGAATCGCGAGACCGGGCCCCGGTTTTCCGAAACGGCTCGGGCCCTGCGGTACAATCGCCGCCATTGACGGGGGTTCCCGCCAGTCTCTGCTGCTGCCCGCGCGCCCCTGATCCCGCCATCGCGGTACGACGTGAAGTACCGGCGATCGGCCATGGGGGCGACGGTCCTGCGATTCCCTGCGTGTGACATCCCCGACGGACCACCGTGCCGGCCGCGCGGCCGGTCCCGACGGCGACAATGGATCGACCGGGTCGCGACGGTGCTCGCACCCCGACGATCGCGAGAGGCCAACGGATGGCGACGACCCACCACACGAACGAGACACCCACCGACGTAGCCAGCAACGGCACGGCACCGACCTCGACGGTCTCTCCGGAGACCCTGCTCGACTACTACCGGCAGATGGTCGAGGTCCGCCTGTTCGAGGAGGCCGCCACTCGCGGCTTCCGGCAGGGCAAGGTCGGCGGCTACCTCCACGTCTACATCGGCCAGGAGGCGCTGGCCCGCGGCTTCCTCGACGCGTTCCGGAAGGGCGACAAGACGATCACCGCCTACCGCGACCACGCCCACGTCCTGTTCCAGGGCGGCGACCCCAAGGCGACCATGGCGGAGCTCTACGGCAAGGGCACTGGCCTGGTCAAGGGCAAGGGTGGCTCGATGCACCTCTTCGACGTCGAGAACGGCATGTGGGGCGGCTACGGCATCGTCGGCGCCCACATCCCGCTCGGCGTCGGGATGGCCTACTCCGAGGCCTACCGGGAGACGGGGAACATCATCCAGCTGTACCTGGGCGACGGCGCCATCCACAACGGGTACTTCCATGAGTCGGCCAACCTCGCCGGGCTCTGGGGCAAGGACGGCATGTGCCCCTGCCTGTTCATCATCGAGAACAACCAGTACGGCATGGGCACCAGCGTCGAGCGCGCGACGGCCAACACCAACCTCGGTTCCAAGTTCGACTCCTACGCGATCCCGTGGGAGAAGGTGGACGCGATGGACCTGGAGGCGGTGATCGCGGTCGCCCACAAGGCCGTCGACTACGTCCGTGAGACCGGCAAGCCGTACGCCGTCGAGGCGATGACCTACCGGCTCGGCCCGCACGGCGCCGCCGACTTCCTCGAGCAGTACCGCTCCAAGGACGAGGTCCGCGAGGCCCGCAAGCGCGACCCGATCGGTCTGCTCGAGCAGCGCCTGCTGGATCTTGGCGTGACCGACGAGGAGGCGATGGAGAAGATCCGCGCCCACGCCAAGGAACTGGCCGACGAGGCGGTGAAGTTCGCCGAGGAGAGCCCGGAGCCGGACCTCTCGGAGCTGACGACGGACGTCTACGCCCCCGAGACCGGCCTGATCTAGGCGCGGCTCCGACCCCAGCTCCGATCTGCGACGACCCGTGCCGGTCCGCGTCCCGGACCGGCAGTGACCGAGGAAACGCCCAATGGCAGTCATGACGTACCGCGACGCGCTCAAGTCCGCGCTCGCCGACGAGATGGAGCGCGACGAGTCCGTCGTGCTGATCGGCGAGGACATCGGCCTCTACGGCGGCACTCACCTGATCACCGACAAGCTGATCGACCGCTTCGGCAAGAAGCGGGTGATCGATACCCCGATCGCCGAGGGCGGCTTCACCGGCGCCGCGATCGGGATGGCGATGAACGGCATGAAGCCGGTCGTCGAGATGATGACCTGGAACTTCTCGTTCCTGGCATCGGACCAGATCATCCAGAACGCCGCCAAGCTGCGCTACTTCTCCGGCGGGCAGGTCTCGGTCCCGATCGTCATCCGCGGGCCGAACGGTGGCGGCGTCCAGCTCTCCGCCCAGCACACGCACAGCCTCGAGGGCTTCTACGGCCAGTTCCCCGGCCTCAAGGTCGTGGCCCCGGCCACGCCTGAGGACGTCAAGGGCATGATGCTGACGGCGATCCGTGACCCGGACCCGGTCATCTTCATGGAAGCGGGCGCCCTCTACGGGACGAAGGGCGAAGTACCGGAGGGCGACGCGACCGTCCCCTTCGGCAAGGCACGGATCGCCCGCGAGGGCAGCGACATCAGCCTGATCAGCTACGGCCGCCAGGTCAACCTGCTGCTCAAGGTGGCCGACCAGCTCGCCAAGGAGCAGGACGTCCAGGCCGAGGTGATCGACCTGCGCTCGATCCGCCCCTTCGACAGCGAGACGATCATCGAGTCGGTCAAGAAGACCAACCGGGCCGTCGTCGTCCAGGAGCAGTGGCGCTGGTTCAGCGTAGCGTCCGAGGTCGCCGCGATCATCCAGGAGCACGCGTTCGACTACCTCGACGCGCCGGTCGAGCGCGTCAGTGGCGCCGAGGTGCCCGCGCCGTACGCGCGCAACCTCGAGATCGCAGCCTTCCCTGGCGTTTCACAGGTCATCGAAGCGGCGAATCGCGCGCTCTACCGAAAAGGATAAGGCACCGACATGCCGATGATGATCATGCCCAAGATGGGCGACGGTATGGAGGAGGGCACGCTCCTCAAGTGGCTCAAGGCCGAGGGCGACGAGGTCAGCCAAGGCGACGCCATCGCCGAGATCGAGACGGACAAGGTCTCGCTCGAGATCGAGGCGACGGAGTCGGGCACGCTGGCCCGGCTGCTGGTCGGTGAGGGCGACGTCGTCCCGATCGGTCAGCCGATCGCCCAGATCGGTGCCGACGATGGGTCGGTCACAGCGAGCGCGACGGGCGACGCCGCGGCCACCACGGCCCTGGCCGACACCGGGGCCGACGCGGAGCCGACCGGGCAGACCGTCGTCAACCTGAAGAGCGATGCCGAGGCGTCCGAGCCGGCCGGTGCGGGTGCCAGCACGGCGACGTCCGTCGCGCCGGCCGCCACCGAAGCGCCGGTCCCCACGGGCGGGTCCGGCAACGGCCGGTTCCGCGCTTCCCCGCTCGTCAAGCGGCTCGCGAGCGAGCACGGGATCGACCTGACCCAGATCGACGGGAGTGGACCGGGGGGGCGGATCGTCAAGGACGACGTGATGCCGTTCGTGACCGGTGGCCAGAAGCAGCAGCCGCGCGCTGCTCAGCCGGAGCCGACCCCGGTCGCGGCCCAGGCCACACCGGCCGCACCGGCTGCCGAGGCTGCGCCGAAGATCGCGACCTCGTCCCAGGTGTCGGCTCCCGCGCGCCACGTCGGGCGCCCGGAACCGGTCCTGCGCGACCTGCCGCGCATCCGCCGGGTGACCGGTCGCCGGATGGCGGAGTCCAAGCAGACGGTGCCGCACTTCTACGTCACGGCCGAGATCGCCATGGACGCCGCGGCGGCCTTCCGGTCCGAGGTCAACGCCCAGGTGCCCGAGGGTGGGGCGCGGGTTTCGTTCAACGACATGATCGTGAAGGCGGCGGCGCTGGCCTTGCCGCAGCATCGCGACCTGAACGCTTCATTCGAGGACGGGGAGCTCTACGATCATGTCAACATCGACATCAACATAGCTGTCGCGCTGGACGGAGGCTTGATCGCCCCGTTCATCGCCGACGCGGACCAGAAGAGCCTCGGGGCGGTCTCTCGGGCATCGAAGGATCTGATCGGCCGGGCGAAGAATGGTGGGCTCAAGCCCGAGGAGTACCAGGGCGGGACGTTCACGATCTCCAACCTTGGGATGCTCGACGTGGACGAGTTCATTGCAGTGATCAACCCACCGCAGGCGGCAATCCTCGCCGTCGGTGCGATCGTCCGGACGCCGGTCGTGTCCGGCAACGAGATCGTCATCGGGCAGCGGATGAAGCTGACCGTAGCGGCGGATCACCGTGCGGTCGATGGTGCCGAGGTGGCGCGCTTCCTCCAGACCGTCCGGGGGTACCTCGAGCGACCAATGACTCTCGCCCTCGGCTAGCGGTCAACTGGTGCTGGCCAGGACGGGAGGGGCGGTAGCGAGTGAGTCGCTACCGCCCCTCTCGTTTTCGCCCCTCATGTTTCACATGAAACGTCCGGTCCGGCGCGGCGAGGTGTTGCCGCCGCAATCCGCTCAACGTATTGAGCGAGGATCCTTCTGTCGCATACCTTGACGCCCCCGTGGTGACCCGGGATGAGGCAAGGGGCGTGACCGGGGACCGGTAGGGTCTCGGCGCCATCCGGACTCAATTGCGCGCTGTTTCACGTGGAACGTCCCACGGCAGTCCAAACGGGGAAAGCCTGGTTCCATGCTGACTGATCAGACCGGTGCTTGGTGGCCGCAGTAGAACGATCGCCGGTCCTGACAGAGCAGTCGGGACCGAGCGGGTGCGGTATCCTTCGCCGGGTTTGCCCCGGCGCATCTCGACCGGGGCGACAGGTCCGGCACAGGGGTCGGGCAGGACGATCCATGCCTCACTCGACAGGGAGAACCAATGGCTGACACGCAGCGGACGCTCATCATCGCCAAGCCCGACGCCGTCCAGCGCGGTCTGACTGGCACGATCATCTCGCGTCTGGAGGGGCGTGGACTCAAACTCGTCGCGCTCAAGTTCCGGGTGATCGACGAGAGTCTCGCCTCCCGGCACTACGCCGAGCACCAGGGCAAGGGATTCTACGCCGGTCTCGTGGACTACATCGGCTCCGGTCCGTCGGCGGTGATGGTCTTCGAGGGCTCCGACGCGATCGCGGCCGCCCGCGCGTCGATCGGCAGCACCAACCCGGTCGCCGCCGCGCCAGGCACCATCCGCGGCGATTTCGCCCTCCAGGTCGGCCGGAATCTCGTCCATGGGTCGGACAGCCCGGACAGTGCGGCGCGCGAGGTCGCCCTGTTCTTCGAGGCGGACGAGATCGTGTCCTACACCCGTGACAGCGATCGCTGGGTCGTCGAATAGACCCCAGTGTCAGGGCGACGACGGGACGAGAGGACGGACCGGCCATTGTGGCCGGTCCGTCCTCTCGTCCCGTCAAAATGTGGTGCCGGGTGCGGCGCTATGAGTCGGACATATGGATCAATCCCGGCTGCTGGTTATAGTGAGACTTCAGTTCCGCGATCAGATTACGCAGCGCCTGGTCTGAGACATCGTCGGGAAGCAGCCGGGCATCGTTGAAGGGGGCGCCGCCGTGCCGCATGGTGCTCGCACTCGAGCGCGCGTCGGTCCGGGCATTGCGCCGGGTCAACTGCGCGGTCCAGCCGTCGATCCCCTCGGTGAAGAACAGGGTGAAGCTCGGGTCCAGGGCGATCCCGACGATCCCTTGAGCCGGCTCGTCGACGACCTCCGGATACCCAGACGGTGTCGCCTGGGCATACTCGCGCGCGACATGGCGAAGCATCGGCAGGACCCGTTCACGTAGGCCAATGGTCGTCGTCATCGGGCGCGGTTCTCCTGAGAGCACGAAGGGCGGGATCGAGAGCGGTCCCTGCCCATGGTCACCCCAGTATGGATCTGGACAGGGTTCGGCGCCAAGCGTTGAGGAGCCGACCGGTACGATCAAGGAGCTTGCACCCCTTCCAGCGTTTCACATGAAACATCCCTGCCCGGCAATCGGGTCCCGTATCGTCACTGCCGCATGGGAATCTGGTCCGTCATCGTCCCTCCCGTAACAGTTGATCCTCTCGCTGATCCTCTGCTTCAAAGGCCGCCTCGGTATCTTCGTCCCGCATCGTCCCGGGATCGATCCGCTTCTCCCCGTCCACACGTGACCCGCCCTGGAGTGGTCACCCCTGGTCGCCAATGGCCATCCTGTCGCCGGTCTCATCCGTCGCGAATCGGCATGGGACGAGACGAGCGGCGCCCGGATCATCGCCCGGGCGCCGCTCGTCTCATGGATCGCCAGCCGTAGTCGCTTACCGCCCCGTCTCGCCCCGTGGCTCGAGGACCAGGTCGTCATCGCCGTGCGGACCGGTCACCGTCGGCTGCTCCGCGCGCCGGCCCTCGTCGGCCAGCAGGCTCGCGCGCGGCGTGCTCTGTCCGGCGTACTTGGCATTGCGCTTGGCGTGGTACGGCACCATCACCGGCGACGACACCTCCTCGAAGGAGAACGAGCAGATCCGCATCCCGGGGTAGAGCGCGACCGCCATCCGACCGAGGTTGCTCAGCTCCATCGTCGCCGTCCCGCGCCAACCCGGCTCGAAGACGGCGGCGGTCGAGTGCACGGTGATGCCCAGCCGGGCGATGCTCGATCGCCCCTCCAGCCGGCCGAGGATCGCGTCGTCCAGCTCCAACGATTCGATCGTCGAGGCCAGTGCGAAGTCACCCGGTTGCATGATGAACGGCTGCTCGTCGACGACCTCGATCGTCCGCATCGCGTCGCCGATGGACTGCGGCTGGCGTGGGTCGATGAAGCTGTACCGGCTGTGCTCGAAGACCATGAAGGTCGTGCCCAGCCGAAAGTCGATCGAGACCGAGCCGAGTTGCGTCTCCAGGTCGACGACGGGGTCGATCCGGATCCGGCCCGATTCCAGCGCCTTGAGAATGTCGCGATCCGAGAGCACCATGTCCGACTCCGTGGATTGTCATGACGACACCGCGCCGGGCACACGAGACCAGACCCGTCGATGATGGCAAGTGTACGTACACTACGGCACGCGAGGCGGATCCGTCAACGTGCCGACATCTACCGTCGCCCCTACGCGAGAGAACAAATGTTCTTTTTGGTTCTCGAGACACCAGGGACGGCAGCCGTCCCGGATCACCAGTCGTCCCGCGCCCGTCACTTCCAGAGCAGGAATCCCATGTCGCCCATGTAGACGAGATCCGTGACGCGGCGCTGACCCGGCATCCACTTTGGCAGGTGCACGATGACCAGCGCGGAGTCGTTTACCTGTTCGACCGCGATCTCCCCAAACAGATCCGACCACGCCTCGCGGAGGTGGACCGACGACCCGGTCGCCAGCCGCGACTCGATCGCCTCCCGTCCCGTGGCCGCCGCATCGCCGTCCGCGAACAGGACCCGTACCTGGTTCTCACCGATGGGGTAGTTGGCCTCCGACTCCCTGCCGTCCTCCGACGGCAGGGAAAGCGCTCCGGGAGTCGCGCCGAACACGGTGAGGTGTACACGCGGCAGCGATGGACCGCCGTCTTCCTCCGAATTGGGGAAGCGATCGGCCGCGAGGCCGCGCCCGTCGACCACTACCCCTGACGTGAACGGTTCGGCTGTCATGGGGAAGAGCGCAAGCATGTCGTCATCGGAGTTCAGCGACTCCTCATCGCCGGCCGATGTCTGGATTACTTCCTCGACCAACGCCGTCGAGGCGGAGAACGCCAGACGCCCGTCGTCGATCAGCGCGACGTTCCGAGCACTACCGACCCAGATCCGGTTGACCGGGTTGTCCAGACCAAGCGGGTCGCCGTCTTCCAGGGCCATCACCGTGACACCGTCGACATCGTTCGCCTCGTACCCCTGGTCCGTGAGCGCAGCCCGGATCTCGTCGCGGTCGAACCGCCCCTGGAGGACGATCACCCTGTCGGGCGGCACGCCATACGACGCGATCTGGTCGACATCGAGGATGTCGAACCCGTGCAGGTCGCGCCATTCCGGCGCGAGGGCGAACTGGACGACGGTCCCGCCAGTCGACGCGATCGCGGTCAGCCGGTCGAGATACGCCTCCCGGTCTGGGTCGCCCTCGTCGAGCGATGCCGGTCGCACGGTACCCGTGTGCTCGAGTTCCGAGGCGATGTCAGTCAACTCGATAACGATCCCGTACTGCGTGTCACTCTCACGGGCCGTGGCCGGCACGACATCGAGGATGGTCGGGATCATGGCGTCGCCGGTCGCTTCGCCGAGGGCGAAGGACCTGAGCGCGTTTTCTCCCGCGGCGATCCCCGGACCGATGAGGGCCAGCGGGACCCGAGCGAGCAGCGTGCGTCTCGTGAGATACATCGGACTCCCCCATACGGGCACCGTGACCGGATCATGTCCAACCCGTCGCGGACCCGGGACCGCCATGGACTACGGGTAGCTGATCAGCCCCAGGTCGCCCTCGTCCAGCAGGTGGTAGACGACCCGCGTGGCGACGTCGCGCTCATCGAACGTGACCAGGACGAGGTTCTCATTCCCTTCGATGCTGACGCTCACGGCGCCGACGGCGGCTTCCCACGAGACATAGGGGTCCCGTGTCGTGCCGTTTCGCGCGCGCCAGTCGATCACCCCGGCCGCCGTCTCGGCCGCCGCGGCGTCCGCGAACAGCAGACGGATCTGCGACTGGCCCACCGCGGCGTCGGGGAAGGGGATCTCCTCGTCGTCGTCCCGGACGTAGGGTCGATCACCCGCGGTCGTCCCGAAGAACGCCAGGTCGACCCGGGGCAGCGCGTTCTCGCCGAACCCCGCCGGGATCGGCTCGTCGGCTCCCTCGTTCAGGATGGTCACGTCCAGACCGTAGTGCCCGACGAGTTGACCGCTGACCGGCGCCTCCAGGTCGCCGGGAAACAGGCCCATGAACCAGTCGTCGGCCGTGGCCGGGGTTCCGGTTCCCCCGAGCAGGTCGACGATACTCGCCATGACGTCCGCGTCACTGGCATAGACCAGCCGGGAGTCACCGGTCACCGCGACATAACGCCCCAGATCGAACCAGAGGCTGGGGAATGGATCGACCAGGTCCCAGGTCGCGTCGTCGAGGGCCAGCACCTCCGCGTCACCCACACCGGCTGGCACGAACCCATGACTTGTCAACGTGTCCCTGACCCGGGCCACATCGAACTCCCCATCGAGAACGACCGCTGACCCGGGCCCGACCCGGGCTCCCATCGCGCGGTCGATCGCCGTGACGGGGTAGCCGTTGATCTCCTCCCATTCCGGGATGAGGCCGTACGACCCGACGGGCCCGGGGATCATCAGGGAGGTGAT